>NZ_VOXR01000041.1:0-20593 GCF_013420645.1 Acinetobacter sp. C15 | reverse complement strand
TTACACCGTGACAGCCTATGGAATTGAGGTAATCCCTAAAGCAAATGCTTTAGGTTCTTGATGGTGAAGTAGGAATTAAACATCAAACCCACATTGAGTAGGTTTGAGTAGGTTTTAAATAACGGTTCATCTTATTAGGCATGCAGTTTCTGGAACAGTTGCTGACTGGTACTTTCCAGGGTTTGCGGAATTGCCAGCGCCGCAACGAAACGGTCAGGGCGTAAAATTACCACCGAGCCTGTGGTTTTGCCAAACCAGCTGCGAATTTCTGTGCCCAGATCACCAATGGTAATCACATCTGCAGAGTGTTTCGGCTGTGGATGTTTGAGCTGCACCGCAGGAATTACCTGAATAAATTTCACCCCCAGTTTCTGCCATTGCTGCATGCTGCTGTCAGACAGTCCCCATTTTGGATCAACCCCCCAGGCGATAATCGCAAAATCATTGCCCAGTACGTCATCCAGCAGCACCGTTTCACCTGAGGCCAGTTGTACCTGCGGCTGAATAAACATTTTACCGACCGGCGAGTGTTTATCGGTTTGTGGCAACAGGGCGCCATCCTGATATTTCGGCATCGGCTTAAAGCGCATTTCCAGCAAATACTGTTTGATTGGCTTGATGTAATTCAGCACATAAGAAATACCATCACGGACAATACCGTGCCATTGTTTTGGCGGCGCCAGCACATGCCCGGCCATCACCGATAAATCAATCATGGCTTTGGCATGGTCTTTACGTTCAATCTGGTATGAATCGAGCAGCTCGGCAGCGGCTTTGCCCTGAATCACCAGCGCCATTTTCCAGGCTAGGTTAAAGGCATCACGCATGCCGCTGTTATAGCCCTGACCCTGCCACACCGGCATAATATGTGCTGCATCGCCGGCCAGTAAAATCCGGTCAACACGGAATTTTTCGGCAATACGCGCATTGTGGGTATAGACGCGCTGGCGAATGACCTCGATACCATCGGTGATTGGCAAGACTTTAGACAGTAACTTGGCGATATTTTCCGGTTTGCTTAGTTCTTCTTGGGTTTCGCCCGGCATCACCATAAATTCGAAACGGCGGATGCCATGCGGCAGGGCGGCGGACACATAAGGACGCACCGGGTCACAGCACAGATAAATATGCGGCGTGGCCAGTGGGTCATTATCAATATCAATCACAATCCACTGGTTCGGAGCTGTTTTACCATCAAAGGCAATATTCAGACGACGGCGTACCAGAGAGTTGCCGCCATCGCAGGCAATCAGATACTGCGCCTGAATCACTTCCTGCTGACCCTCACGTGTATGCAGTTTGAGCGTCACGCCACTTGCATCTTGACGAAACTCGGTCAGTTCCCGGGAAAAAAGCACTTGGGTCTGTTCATATTGGGTCAAGCCGTTTAACAGCACCTGATCGACCTGCGGCTGGATAAAGGCATTGCGGCGCGAGAAACCAAATTCGCGGGTCAGCGGTTGAATATCGGCGAAGCAGCGGCCTTTTGGGGTAAGAAAGCGCATGGCGTGATTGGGCGTGGTATGCGGCAAGACCTGATCGACCAGACCTAAAGACTGAATAGTCCGCAACGATTCATCATCAATCCCGATGGCGCGTGGGTAATCAATCAGGCGATCCAGCTGTTCCACCACCATCACCTGAATACCTTGTTTGCTTAAATAGTTGGCGATGGTTAAGCCGACCGGACCGGCACCCAGAATTGCCACTTCAGTTGTATAGTTTGTTGTGTTCATCGCGAGGTCCATCCATCACGTCAGATTAATGCCCATTAACGGTGAAAGGCCGGGATTCAACAAGTTATGCCATAGTGGAAACAGAGGTCGACTGTAGAGGATAGTAAATAAGATGATTTTTATAATTTGTTGATTAGATGAATATTTATAATAAAAATACGATCATTCAGGATGATGTTACGATCATTTATTTCTATAGTAAAAAGACCATTTCCATAAAAAAGTGAAACCGCATCAAAGCGGTTTCACCTTCACACAATGGTATTTAATACGGTGCTGCCATCAAAAATAGCAACGCACAGTATGGTAACTATTAACGTGCAGTTTTTTCTTTGTCATCGCTTGATGCAGCTTCAGACGCAGGCTGATCTGCTGCCCCGGCATTGGCCGCTGCTGCTGGCTGCTCCTGGGTGCTGACAATCACTTTGTCTTCAGTTTGGGTATTGGCTGGTGCTGCCGGTGCAGCAAAAGTGGTTGCGGTAGCAGCCGCAAACGTGGTCGCAAGTAAAATTTGAGTTAATTTCATGTTAGGCATCCTTTAATATTCATTTTAGAGTTGACCTCGTATGCACATCACCTGCATCGAGGACAGGCTTCATGCTATGCCGCAGTAGGAGATTGAGCAATCGAAGCAACAAAGCAAAAAATCTGCTTAACATTGGCTCTACATGAATGAAGAAAATGTAGCAATTGGGTAAGAATTTACCGTTTTTTGCATCTAAAATTGGCGAACTTGCAGAGGAGATGGCCAGAGTTATCCCCATGCCGGGATAAATAAAATTACATTGCCGCCGATATTGCAGCGTTACGGAGAAAAACTGCAGGCAGATAAATGTAATTAAATTTTTCTAAAAGATAGCAAAGGTAGGTGCATTTTCTGGCTCAAGCTGAAAAAATCTCAGCCAGAAAGCTGCAGTGCTGGCTTGAACCACATGGCAATCTTGCATAGCATGCAAACGTTGCCCAGCCAAAGAGTAGACCTGTGAAACTGATTGCACCGACACGCGCCGTTCCAACCCATATTATTTCCGGTTTTCTGGGAGCCGGGAAAACCACGCTGTTACAGCAATTGCTGCGTCAAAAGCCGGAGCAGGAAGTCTGGGCGGTGTTGATGAACGAATTTGGCCAGATCGGCATCGACCAGCAGATTTTGCCGCAAAGTGACGGTTTTGAAATTAAGGAACTGCTCGGTGGCTGTTTATGTTGCAGCAGCCAGTTACCAATGCAGATTGCCTTGTCACGCTTACTGGATGAAGCCAAGCCCGACCGGCTGTTTATTGAACCCACCGGATTGGGCCATCCGCTGCAATTGCTGGAACAGCTGACCGAACCGCACTGGCACAGCCATCTGGACATGCGCGCCTTGGTCACGGTGGTGGATGGTTCACGTTTGCACGATGCCGACTGGACCCAGCAAAACCTGTATACCGACCAGTTAAAAGCCGCCCAGATTATTGTGATTTCACATCCGGATCAGATGCAGCCCGCAGATGAACAGGGCCTGGAAAAATTAAAACAGGAATATCAGGCCTATGCACCGCGCTGGCTAGCTGCTGAAAACGGTCAGCTGCCATTGGCTGAAATTGATCTGGCCCATGTCGGCATCCAGCGTAAAATCCAGCCTTTATTGCAGCTGCAACGCACACTGCCGGCACAGGCAGAGCTGCCGGAAATTAAACAGTTGCCCTATCATTATGTGGAAACGGCGCAGGGGTATTCGGTGGCCGGCTGGAAATTTTCCCGGCGCTGGCAATTTGACTTTTATGCATTGCTGGATCTGCTCTGTGAACAGCAGGACTGGTTGCGGATTAAAGCAATTTTTCACACCAATCAGGGCTGGAAAACCTTTAATTTCAATCCGCAGCAATTTAACTATCAGTCATCGTCCGAAAATACCGATAACCGGATTGAGCTGATTTATCGTCATGCCCGGGACTGGAGCGCGTTTGAGGAACAGCTGCTGGCCTGTCGCATTGACAATACTGCCTAGAATCTGTTCAGCACGGGGCAGCAAAATCCGATATGCTAGGCGCCAAATTTGAGGATCACGTGTATGGCGCTTAAAGCAACAATTTATAAAGCAGATTTAAATATTGCCAATATGGATGTGCATCAATATGGTGACTATCAGCTCACCATGGCCTTGCATCCGTCTGAAACCATCGAGCGCCTGATGGTGCGTATTCTGGCATTTGCCCGCTATGCCGATGAGGCACTGGAATTCACCAAAGACCTGTTTGAAACCGATGAGCCGGCGCTGTGGCAAAAAGATCTCACAGGTCAGCTAATAAACTGGATTGAAGTCGGCTGCCCGGATGAAGACAAGGTCAAAAAAGCCAGCGCCCGTTGCCAACAGGTGGCGGTGGTGGCCTATGGCAGCAATGTCGATGACTGGTATAAACGCTCCAGCAAGCTGAAAACCCTGAAAAATGTTCAGGTCTGGAAACTGTCTACCGCCACCACCGAAGCAATTCAGAAACTGTGTGAACGTACCATGCAGCTACAGTTAAATGTGATGGATGGCGAATGGACCTTAATTGGCGATCAGGCCCAGGCTGTGATTGAATGGGAACAGTTGCAGTAACCCATCCGGTTGCTGCTGTGGTGTCAGGTCAATAAACGGCTGCAATTTAGCGGCCTAAATTATGCAGCTGTCATCAATTCCTTTTATACTCATGCACAATTGATTTGGTTGAAGAGAGCAGACGCATGTCAAAAGAATTAGAAATTATTGATTTAAAAGTGGGTGAGGGCAAAGAAGCGGTCAAAGGCGCTTTAATTACCACTCACTATACCGGCTGGCTGGAAGATGGTACCAAGTTCGACTCTTCCATTGACCGCGGTAACTATTTTGAAACCGTGATTGGTACCGGCCGTGTGATTAAAGGTTGGGATCAGGGCATTCTCGGGATGAAAGTTGGCGGTAAGCGCAAGCTGATCGTGCCATCCCATTTGGCATATGGCGAGCGTAAAATTGGCAATATTATTCCGGCCAATTCCAACCTGATTTTTGAAATTGAATTATTTGACGTGAAAACCCGCGACGAATAAGCCTTCCACATCCCCTGACCGGAGAACAGGATGTCTCTGGTCGGCTTGTGCAAAAATAGTGCAAAAAGTAATTTGAAAGCCCTACAATACACAGTACATTAAAATTATTCCTTTCCAATGTCTGCAGGGATTATCATTTTATTGGAACAGCGCGCGTACTTTCGGATTTCTCTCCTGTTGATGGCCTGGCTGTGTCTGTGTGCACTCAGCCTTGCTTCGGCACGAGCACATTATGATTCCTCACCAGACTCCTATTATCAGCAGCAGCTGATTACGACCCTGCAGTTTAGTGAACGTTCCAGTACCAATTTGGATGGCTCATGGCTGTTTTACAATCAGCAGTTTATTCAACAGCCCAGTGCAGTACTGACTGCAGAACGGGTGCATTTACCGGCTTCTTTTCAGCAACTGACCGGCCAAATGGAAGGCTATGGCACATTTATTGGGCATTTTCAGTTGCCAAAAGAGTTTGTCGGTCGCCGCATTGCGATCTGGATGCCTAGCCAGCAGGGTGCCTACCGGGTGTATTTAAATGGTGAGCCGCTGGCACGCGTGGGGGAAGCCGGTCCTGATGCTGCCCGCCATGAAAACGGCAATGGTCATCGGCTTGCCTATTTTATTGCCGACAGTGAATATTTTACCCTGGCGATTCAGGCCTCCAGTTTCCAGAACTTCAGGGGCGGGCTGGAACATTCAATAAAAATCGGACTCAGCCGTACCATAAACTACCAATACCAGCGCCTGATGATGAGCGTGGCCATGATCAGCGGCGGGGTGCTCGGGATTGGGCTGTTTACCCTGGTCTTTTCCTTTTTCCGTGGGGTGATGTCGCCGAATGCACAAAGTATGTTTGTATTTGGCATTTTTATTGTGTTTCTGGCGCTGCACAACCTGTTCGCAGCCCCGTATGCCTATACTGCTTTTACCGATATCAACTGGATTTGGGGATTGCGGCTGCAATATCTGTTCAGTTTTCTGGCTATTTTATTTTTCTTGAGCTATATGTTCCTGTTTAACCAGCGTTATTTACATCGGTGGGTATATTGTGCTGCGCTGCTGTTAATAGCCATTAATCTGGTCGCTGCATTGTGGGCACCACCGATGGTGCTGGAACAGCTGGCGTTATGGAGTTCTTTATTCAGTCTGCTGGTGCTGATCAATTTTATCTACGGTTTTGCCGAAACTTTGCGGCAGAAACTGAGCTATTCCAAATTAACCGTATGTGCGGTATTGCTGCTGTTTGGCAGCTTTATTCATGATCTGCTGCTGGCCTTAAACCTGATTGAATCAATTGCTTTATCGTTTATTTCTACCAGTCTGTATGCCTTGCTGATTATGCTGCAGCAGGCACGTAACTATGCGCGTGATACTGCCTATATTGACAAACTGAATAACCGTTTGCTGAGCCTGAATAATTCGCTGGATGTTAAAGTCAAGGAACGTACCGCCCAGTTAAGTCAGTTAAATGCCAAGCTGGAATTGCAGGTAAAAATTGATGCGCTGACCGGTGCCTATAATCGCCGTGCCTTGAATGATGAAATCCTGCTACGTTTTGAGCAGACCTGTCAGCAGCCTGAATATACCCTGGCGTTTGTGATGCTAGATGTCGATTATTTTAAAAAATATAACGACCATTATGGCCACTTAAAAGGAGATCAGGTTTTGCAGCAGCTGGTGCTGATCTTAAATCGTGCCTTGCCTGAAAATGCCTATGTGGCACGTTATGGCGGTGAAGAATTTGCCTTGATACTGCACAATGTCCCGATTGCCTTATTAGAGGCGATGATGGTGCAGGTATTACAGGCGGTTCGTGCCGAGCAGATACAGCACATTGCCCGTCAGGATGCGAAAAACTATGTCACGGTCAGTATGGGCGTGGCCTGGATGACTGGCAAGCAGCCCTATGCCAGTGTACTGGAATTTATGAAAGCGGCCGATCAGCAGCTGTATCTGGCCAAGGAAGCCGGCCGGGATCAGTACAGGATTGCCGGGCATTAAGCCAGTGAAAAATCTTTAGTCCAGATATCTGACCAAAGGAATATGTAAAACAGGCTCAATTGCCTGCGGCTGAATCTGAAAGCCATATTTTTGATAAAAGGGCAGCGCAGTACGGGTGCTGGCCAGCACAATCCGTTTCATCTGGCGTTGCTGATAATAATGCAACACTTCATTGAGCAGCAGTTTGCCAATGCCACGCTGCTGGACATCGGGCGCGACATAATTCATTAAAACTTCACCCTGATCGCTGGCCAGAATAAAACCGACCACCTGATGCTGCAGCTCATACACCCAGCAGTTGTTATAGTGCATCAGTAACAGCAGATTTTCCTGATTTTTATTTTCGAGCAGGCGTTGAATCTTGATTTCACGATGTTGATGATCGAGGCTACAGGATCGGATACTGTCGTGCAAAACGCGAATAAGGCTCGGGACATCTTGAATTCGAGCGGATCTAATCATTGTGTTGGTAAAGGCATAAACAAGCACCTATTTGAATGTAAATAAACCCTCAACAAAATGTCAATCTTGTTGTGATTTACGCAGTTTTTTAGGTGTTGTGAGAATTTTTTATTGGGGGATTGATACTGTTTTGTGTCAAAATGAATAAAAAGACAGCAGTTTGGCAGCGCAGATGCGATTAGGTCATCTTTAGGAGCGCATGGAATCATCCTCATCATCAGGCATGATCCAGCGCTGAGATAAGAGACACGAGACCAAACGTTGGGAAATGAGAACCGAACCATTGAGGTAAGCGGGCTTATGGCAAAAATACTGGTAATCCTCCTGATTTTTTTGGCCTTTTATGCGCTGTGGAAAGTCATGATCAAAATCAGAATTAACCGTGCCTTTCAGAAACATCAGGCCGCCTATTGCAATATGGTGCAAGGCCCGATTAGCCAGAAATGCCCGCGACCGGTTGAAGAGGTGATTGAAGAAGTCGCTGCCTATGAACAGCAACTGTTTGATGATGTGGCGGACATCTTTATGCAGGACGCATTAGTTGTACAGCATAAAGAGGATGGCTCAATGCTGCAGGAACAGGTATTGCGTAAAATGCCGGCCAAAACCCAGACCCGGATTGCAGATACCGATCTGGGCGAATGGGCCATTTACTGGACCTTCTATGAGCAGTCGCTGGAATACTATGTGAGCCAGTACGGTATTTTTATCACCCATGTGGATCGGGAGGGCCGTGAAACCCAGCAGCGCCTGTCTTTACCGTCCTGATTACTTTGAAATGCTCACTTCGGTGTTTGCATCGGATGGCAGATATAGGTCAAACGTGGCCGCCACCTGATCCCAGATTTGTTCTGCGCCTTGGCGGAAATAGCCCATATGTCCAATCTGGCTTAAGCCAAACTGCTGCGGACTCAGGTTGATCATTTTCACTGAGGCATTGCAATAATGCTGCATAAAGGCATACCGGGAATTGGGTAAGGCCCAGTCATCATCCAGTGAAGAAGCGGCATAAATTGGGGTTTTGACCTGTGCATAACATTCAAACAGCGCCTGTTGTGCCGGGTCACCAAAAAAGTAAGTCGGATTTTTACACCATTTACGCCATTCCTGATATACGCCCAGCGGCAGGTCTGCGCCCATGTTCAGCTTGCTCCACGGCAAATAACCGGCCAGGGCCACCATTGGCGGGAAAATCAGGTTCCAGACAAATTGCACTTTAATTTTTTCTTTTAGTGGCATATAGCCATGCCAGCCGGCGCCGGTACCAAAACAGTACAGTGCCGTGACCTGCGCATGATTCGGTGCTAATCCCAGTGCCTGTCCGCCATAGGAATGACCGACCATAAATAGCGGCATCTGCTCACGTTTAAAATAGGCAATTGCACCGGCCAGATCCAGTTTGCCCCAATCCAGATAGGACATCTGAAAGCCTTTCAGCCGTTTGGGTGCCGATTTGGCCACACCGCGATAATCAAAACACAGCACCTGATATTGATATTGGCTCATGTACTCGGCAAAGCGGCGATAAAAGGCTTGCGGCACACCGGTTGCACAGGCCACCAGCAGCTGCGCCTTAACTTGTGGCGGGGTATAACAGGTGCCGGTCAGCAGATAACCATCGCTGGCCGGGAAAGTAACGCTGCTGATTTCAAGTGGCGATGTGTGAATTGCAGAAGCAGTGGTGTTCATCCTGAACTCGTATATTTTTAGACTGGCTCTAGTTTGAATGTTGCAGAGGGGCAGTGTCAAAACTGGCGCGTTCATCGGCCAGAAGGTTTAAAATAAACAGCGATAGAAATAAACAGCAATAAAAGCAGGATGAGATAAGCCATGCTGATTGATTTTCGCCAGCAGCAACAGGCCAGGTTTGAACAGGTGGCACGGCGTCTGCAACAGGCCGCTGCCGAGGGCCTGCATTTTGATTCAGTCGCCGATTTTTATCAGTCGGGCTGGCTTGAGCAGTTTCCGGCCGGCATTCGCTGGTCGGTGGCCGGACTGGATGATGGCGCTGAACAGTTTTATGCCCGGATTGATTATCTGGACTGTTTTGTCAGGATTGATGCCGGTGAGATGCTGCGGATTGAATATGGCAGACACCAGAACAATCCGACCACATTCAGCCAATGACAGCGCGTGCAGAATTCTTTTAAATAAACAGGCGATGAACCGGCTGCAACAGCAGGTTCCCCACCAAGAACAAGACCGAAGAAAAAGACAAAATCAGGGATCAACTATGGCGCATCAATTTACTGTCAATGCCACCATTCAGGGTGTTTCATTGAGCGAATTCAAACAGCTGGCTGCAAATACTGCATTACATGAAAATGTGTGCAAACGCATTCCGGGGGAAAATCTGGAGATTCTGGAATCGCAGATCCAAGGTGATATTTACACCTTGCGCCGTGCCTATAACCTGGATGTGAATATTCCAGACATCGCCAAAAAACTGCTAAAAGATGCTTTTCGTTTAAAGCGCACCGATGTCACCAATCTGAGTGCATTGACCTCGACCATTGATTTAGGTGCGAACTTGCCCTTAGAGGCCCGCTGCGCACGTTCGGTGACGGGCAATGATCAGCAGATTCAGATCCAGCTGAACTGGACGGTAAAAGTAAAAGTGCCGTTAATTGGCGGGATGCTGGAAAAACATGCAGAAGGTGAAATTCGCCGCTTTAGCGAAGTGGAAATTAATATTGTGGAAGATGAACTCAAGAAGAATTTAAAAAGTTAAAATCTGCACATCTTTGTATAAAAAGCCCGGATGAATCCGGGCTCTTTTGTTTTGAGGTGGATTAAACCGAAGATCGGGCACGCTCAAAGCGCTGCTGATAAAACCAGGCGGTTATAAATGCCACCAGACACACCACCCAGATATAATATAGCGCGCCAATATTGCTATACAGGCTTAGCCACTGCACCAGCGGTAAGGTGATGCCACCGGCAATGGCATAAGCCACGTTATAAGAAAATGAAATACCGGAAAAACGGATTTGTGCCGGGAACATTTTTACCATACTATATGACACCATCCCGACTGTTCCAGAGGCCAGACCCAAGAGCATATACAGCATAAAGATTGTTGATGCTTCAACATGGCCCAGGCTGTTATAGAACAGTGAGGCAATTGCAGCGACCAGCAGGGAGCCGAATAAAATGACTTTCCCAGCACCAAAACGGTCGGCCAGCAGCCCGGCCACAATACAGCCAATCATCTGCATGACAATGGCGGCACTTTGCATTTTAAAGGCATCGGCGCGGTCAAAACCAAATGCACCGACCAGCAGGTTTGGCATGGCCAAAATCAGCACCACCACACAGGCGGTCAGGAACCAGGTAAAGAACATGCCCATCACCACACCGCTACGATGCTGCGCCAGCACCTGTTTCACTGGTAATTCCTTGGCCAGTTCCTTGCGTGCCTGCATGGCTTTAAATACCGGGGTTTCATGTAAATAACTACGTAAATACAGCGCCACCAGACCAAAAATCCCGCCAACAATAAACGGAATACGCCATGCCCAGTCCTGAATTTCGGCCGCAGTAAATTGCAGTGAAATAAACAGCGACATTAACGCGCCGAGTAAAATCCCCAAGGATAAGCCGGCGGTCAGCAGACCATTGGCAAAACCAATTCTTTTTTCTGGCACATGCTCAGAAACAAAGGTCCAGGCCGCAGGAATTTCTCCGCCAATAGCAATACCTTGTACCACGCGCATCAGCAGTAACAATAATGGCGCGGCATAACCAATACTTTCAAAGGTCGGCATGATGCCAATAAACAGCGTGGGTAGGGCCATCAATAAAATCGACAGGCTAAACAGTCGCTTACGGCCAATTAAATCGCCAAAATGCGCCATCACCGCACCGCCGAGTGGACGGAAGAAATAACCGGCTGCAAAAATCCCATAGGTATTCAGCATGGCCCAAAATGGACTGAGTGTGCTTGGGAAAAACAGATCAGAAATGATTTTGGCGTAAAAGACATAAATGACAAAGTCATAAAATTCGAGTGCACCGCCGAGTGAGGACAGGCCAAGTGTGCGTTTGTCTTCGCGGCTTAAACGGGGAGTAGCATCCATGCGTATCTTCTGACTGAGCTAAAAACAGGAACCGTAATTTTAAAGAAGAGCTATAGCTATGAATAATCAAACTTTATTTGGGAAAAATAAACTAATAGTTATAAAAGTCTGCACGTGTGGATGATTGTTATTGTTGCCAGTGCAGCTGGTTGCGGCCCAGATTTTTGGCCTGATATAGCAATAAATCGGCCTGCTGCGCGGCCTGAGAAAACTCATCAAAGTGCTGGAAAAAGCTGATGCCGAAACTGCCGGTCATTGAAATGACCTGACCACTCTGAATCAGTGGTGTGGTTTCGATGCCGCTGCGAATCCGTTCTGCTACCTGAATTGCGATATCCAGCGGGGTATCTTGCAGTAAAATCAGAAATTCTTCACCGCCCATCCGGCAGATTTCATCGTATTTGCGTACCGCTTTGCTGATAATTTCGGTGACATGCTGTAGCGCGACATCGCCAACCTTATGGCCATATTGATCATTAATCTGCTTAAAAAAGTCCAGATCACACAGAATAATCGCATTCTGTCTGGAACGGCTGTGCTGTTTTAAGCGTTTCAGCCGTTCCTCCAGCGCCCGGCGATTCAGCAAGCCGGTTAATGGATCAAGATTCCGTTCTTTTTGCAGCTGCTGGAAAATATCCTGATAGGCACTATGAAACAGCAGCCCGGCCATCAGCAGGCTCAGGCAGAGAATAATCAGCTGGGTGCCGGCAGCGACCAAGTTGTTACTTAAAATCTGGTTGGTCGGCTGTAATACCACAAACAGATACAGGGTGCGCAGCGCAATCACCGCACTTAACAGCAACAGTGACAGGCGTAACAGGCGATCCAGTTTCTGCTTGAGCTTGACCTGATATAAAGCCTTTAAATTATGCGAAAAAATCAGGGTAATGGTGATGGTCAGCACCAGCATCCGCTGTGCATATTGCTCATCAAACACCGAAAAATACACATAAATTGACTCGGCAATGGCAATTAGCACCAGCAGAAATGCCCAGCGCGTGGTGACATTCAGCCGTAAATGAATGGCATGGGTGAACATCGCACAGCTGATAAACAGCAGCGTGGACGGAATAAAGCTAAAGGTCGGCAACACTTGGGCGGAGACCACGGTAATGATCAGTACGGCCAGACCCGTACACAAGGTCGATGCGGCATACCACAGAAAATAGGTGGGAATTGGTTGGAACAGCCGCAGCAGCAGAATGACGCTGCCAAAGGCCATCATAAACAGCGGGATTAGCGCACTGTAGAGGGAGAAATTTTCGGCTAACATGAACAAATTGCAGGTAAGTCAAAAAATCGCGCCATCATAGCAGCTTCTCCCAGACAGTGATCTAAAAAAGTGCACAATCTTGAGCGCATAATTGAATCAAGAAGATTTAGAAAAGCGATGCGTGTAGCGATGCTGTAACTGCCGGGCCAAAATGCACCGGCTTGCGGTATAAAATAAAGTTGCCATCTACAACAATGATAATGCCCAAAAAGGACCCATCCTATGCAAACGCCTGTTCCAGATTATTTAAAGCATGTTTTGTCACAATGTCAGCGCAATGTGGGCGGGCAGCTGGCCGATTATATTCCGGAACTGGCACAGGCTGATCCTAACAAGCTGGCGCTGGCCCTGTCCACCGCAGATGGCATGATCTATTCCAGCGGTGATGATGGTCATGAATTTACCATCCAGTCCATGTCCAAACCCTTTGCCTATGCACTGGTGCTGGAGCAGTTGGGCATTGAAGAAGTTTTGCAAAAAGTAGGCGTGGAGCCTTCTGGCGAGGCCTTTAACCAGATTTCCTTAGACAAAGAACTGAATATTCCGAAAAACCCGATGATCAACTCGGGTGCGATTACTACCCATTCATTAATTCAAACTAAGGATGGCATTTCACGGGCCGAGCAGCTGCGCCGTTTTTTAAGTGAACTGGCCGGACGGGAATTAAGTTTTGATGAGCAGGTCTATACCTCCGAAATGAAGACTGCATTCCGGAATCTGTCGATTGGCTATATGCTGCGTACTGTCGGTGCACTGGACACTGACCCGGTCGAAATTGTAAATGGGTATATCCAGCAGTGTGCAATTAAGGTCACGGTTAAGGATTTGGCACACATTGCCAGTGTCTTGGCCAATGGCGGCCTACATCCGAAAACGGGCGAATGTTTACTGGATCGGGCGGTGGTGCGGCAGGTGTTAAGCGTGATGCTCAGTTGTGGTATGTATGATGCTGCCGGAGACTGGCTCACCACAGTGGGGATTCCGGCCAAAAGTGGCGTTTCAGGTGGGATTATTGGTGTGCTGCCGGGTCAGGTCGGTATTGCGGTATTTTCACCGCGTGTAGATGAACATGGCAACAGTGTCCGCGGGATTGATATTTTCGAGCGTTTATCTGCCGATATGGGCCTGCATCTGATGGAAGGGACGCCTTCCGCACAAACCATTATTCAAAGCTGTTATTGGGCTGGCAAAAATGATGATGTTCGCGTCTATGAACTGCGCGGAGTGTTGCAGTTTACCGAGTCAGAAATGTTGCTGCGCAATTTACAGGAAGAGCCACCGGGTGATACGACGATGGTACTCGATCTGACCAACCTCACCTTAATTCATGATGTGGGTGCACGGATGCTGTTTGAAGGGGTAGAGCGTTTGCAGCAAGATGGACATCGTGTGGTGGTGGTTGATTCGGAAGGACTGTTAAGTCAAACGCAAATTCAGAAGCATGCAGCGGTGCTGGTTCAGGAAGAGCTAGAGCGTTATTTGCAACAGTATGAATGAGGAAAGGGCCTCTCCTTCAACTTTTCTGGCGCTTTGTTTTAAATACCTCTCCCTGACCCTCTCCTGAGAGGCAGAGGGGGAACTTTACGCGAATTTGATGGTGGTTTTGGATTCGTAATTCATTTAATCACATGACAAAGTCCCCCTTTGAAAAAGGGGGGATTTAGGGGGATTTAGGGGGATTTTTAGTTCCCCCTTTAATAAAGAGGACTAGAGAGATTCTTATGAAATCGAATCATCCAAATTTGGCGCTAACCAACGTTTCGCTTCATCCAGTGTCCAACCTTTACGCTTCGCATAATCTTCCAACTGATCGCCAGAGATTTTACCCACGTTAAAGTATTCAGTTTCAGGGTTCGCATAGTAGAAACCGCTCACTGATGAAGGCGGCCACATTGCAAAGCTAGACGTTAAGTAAGTACCCATTTTCTCAGTGGTGCCTAACCAGTCAAATAGTGGCGCTTTTTCAGAATGTTCAGGACAAGCAGGGTAGCCCGGTGCAGGACGAATACCGACATACTTCTCTTTGATTAATTCTTCATTCGTTAACTGTTCATCTGCTTGGTAGCCCCAGAACTCTTTACGAATACGTTGGTGCAAGTGTTCTGCAAAGGCTTCAGCAAAACGGTCACCCAAGGCTTGAACCATAATCGCGTTATAGTCATCACCTTTGGCTTTATATTCTTGCGAAAGTTCTTCCGCACCAAAAATCGAAACAGTGAAACCACCCAAGTAATCTTGCGCGACATCTTTTGGCGCAACAAAGTCAGCCAATGAGAAGTTGGCTTTACCTGTCACTTTGTCAGATTGCTGACGGATATGCTCAAAGGTATGCGTTACATTGCCATTTGCATCCGTCACGGCAACAGTATCTGCCGCCACACGGTTGGCAGGGTAAATGCTGAATGTTGCACGCGCATCAAAGCGTTTATTGTCGATAATATCTTTCAACATCGCTTGCGCTTGTGCATACAAGTCACGCGCTGCTTCGCCAACGACTTCATCTTCAAGGATTTTCGGGAATTTGCCCGCCAAGCTCCAAGAAATAAAGAATGGTGTCCAGTCGAAATATTCCACCAAGGTTTCTAACGGATAGTTGGTGAAAGTTTGCGAACCAATAAAGTTTGGTTTAACTGGCGCATGTTGAGCAAAGTCAATCTTGAAGCCATTTTCAACAGATTCAGCATAAGAAAGTTTTGCTGCTTTTGGTTGCTTGTTGGCAAGACGAGTACGGATTTTTTCATAATCCGCCGCATAGTCAGCTGCCAATTGTGGCTTCATTTCAGGTGAAAGCAATTGTGTTGCCACACCCACAGCACGAGATGCATCGGCAGTGTAGTACACGCCATCATTGTGATATTGCGGTGCAATTTTCACAGCCGTATGTGCTTTAGATGTGGTCGCACCACCAATCATCAGTGGAATGTTAAAGCCCTTACGTTGCATTTCTTTGGCCACAAAGACCATTTCATCCAAAGATGGGGTGATCAGACCCGACAGGCCAATAATATCGACTTTTTCATCAATCGCAGTTTGCAGGATTTTCTCACACGGTACCATCACGCCAAGGTCAACAATGTCATAACCGTTACAGCCCAGTACCACACCTACAATGTTTTTACCAATGTCGTGTACGTCACCTTTTACCGTAGCAAGCAAGATTTTACCTTTGGCTTCGCCTTGGGTTTTTTCTGCTTCAATGAATGGGTTTAACCAAGCCACGGCTTGTTTCATTACACGTGCAGATTTCACCACTTGTGGTAAGAACATTTTGCCGGCACCGAACAAGTCACCGACGACGTTCATACCTGCCATTAACGGGCCTTCGATTACATCGAGTGGACGTGCAGATTTTAAACGCGCTTCTTCAGTATCTTCATCGATATAAGTTGTAATACCTTTAACTAACGCGTATTCAAGACGTTTTTCAACCGGTTCATTACGCCATTCAAGATTTTCTTCAGCCTTTTGCGCACCCGCTTGACCACGATATTTTTCCGCAACAGCTAGCAATTTTTCAGTCGCTTCTTGACCGCTTGCGCCTTGGTTACGGTTCAGCACGACATCTTCAACTGCTTCTTTCAGTTCTGCATCAATGTCATCGTAAATCGCAAGCTGACCTGCGTTCACAATACCCATAGTCAAACCTTGTTGGATACCGTGATACAAGAACACTGCATGGATTGCTTCACGTACTGGCTCGTTACCACGGAATGAGAACGATACGTTAGAAATACCGCCTGAAATCATCGCATTTGGAAGGTTTTGTTTAATCCAACCTGTTGCTTCAATGAAGTCCACGCCATAGTTGTTGTGTTCTTCAATACCGGTTGCCACTGCAAACACGTTCGGGTCAAAGATAATATCTTCAGACGGGAAGTCCACTTCATTAACTAACACATCATAAGAACGCTTACAGATTTCTTTTTTACGTTCTGCTGTGTCAGCCTGACCATTTTCGTCAAATGCCATCACGATCACAGCCGCACCATACTGACGGCAGAGGCGCGCGCGTTCTACAAACTCGTCATAACCTTCTTTTAAGGAAATTGAGTTAACAACCGCTTTACCTTGTACGCATTTTAAACCTGCTTCGATGATTTCCCATTTCGAAGAATCGAGCATGATTGGCACGCGAGAGATATCAGGTTCAGATGCGATCAGATTCAAGAAGTGCACCATTGCACCTTGTGAATCGAGCATACCTTCATCCATGTTGATATCGATGATTTGCGCACCAGCTTCAACTTGTTGACGTGCCACGTCTAAGGCTTCAGTAAAGTTACCTTCTTTAATTAAACGCAGGAACTTTTTAGATCCGGTTACGTTAGTACGTTCACCAACGTTCACAAAGAGTGAATCTTTGGTGATGTTAAATGGCTCTAAACCACTTAAACGACATGCAGGTTCAATTTCAGGAATTTGACGTGGGGCAATGCCTTCAACCGCTTGTGCAATTGCACGGATATGGTCAGGCGTAGTACCACAACAACCACCCGTGATGTTAATCAAACCACTTTCCGCAAATTCTTTAATAAATGCTGCAGTTTCTTCAGGCGTTTCATCATAACCACCAAAAGCATTTGGTAAACCAGCATTTGGATGTGCTGAAACAAAAGTATCAGCTACGTCAGACACTGTTTTCACGTGTGGGCGCATTGCATCTGCACCAAGGGCACAGTTAAAACCAATTGAAATTGGTTCTGCATGACGCATCGAGTTCCAGAATGCTTCTGCAGTTTGACCTGTGAGTGTACGACCAGACGCATCTGTAATCGTACCTGAAATCATAATTGGTAATTCATAACCAATTTCTTTAAAGACTTCTTTTACGGCAAAGATTGCAGCTTTCGCATTTAAGGTATCGAATACCGTTTCGATCAAGATGATGTCCGCACCACCTTCAATCAACGCTTTGGTTGATTCGATGTAATCAACTTTTAACGCATCAAAAGTAATGTTACGGAACGCGGGATCATTTACGTTTGGTGAAATTGAACAGGTGCGTGAGGTTGGCCCCAAGACACCCGCCACAAAACGTGGTTTTTCCGGTGTTGAATATTTTTCACAGGCAGCTTTGGCCAGACGCGCAGCTTCACGGTTAATTTCCGGAACCAGCGTTTCCATGTGGTAATCTGCCATGGAAACACGTGTGCCGTTAAAGCTGTTGGTTTCAATAATGTCAGCGCCGGCATCTAGGTAGGCTTCATGAATACCTTGAATAATCTGCGGCTGGGTCAGTACCAGCAGGTCATTGTTGCCTTTCAGGTCATAGGCCCAGTCAGCAAAACGCTCACCACGATAATCGGCTTCTTCCAATTTATGGCGTTGGATCATGGTACCCATGGCACCATCGATAATTAAAATTCTTTTGGCAAGAAGTTCTTTCAGGGTAGCAAGCGTGGACATAAAAAACCCTTGTTTTGATGAATCAGAAATGCGCAATATTTTAGCAGAGTTCGACTGCTTTTTTCTGCAATTGATGGGATGGAACGGAACTTTGTGGCATCTTTGCTGAAAAAGTATACGTTTTCATGGGGTTATTTTGAAAATACACATCGTTATAAATAAATCATTGTAAGGATTCATAAAATTGTCATATAGCTATGGCAGCATGAGAGAGTCTAAAAATGGGCCGGGTTTTGCTGTGCTTGTAATATTTCAGGGCCATCAAAGATGACAGCAGTGACAGAAAACCGGATGAAGATGAGATGGTGGTTTATAAGATTTTGATTTATTTTAAATAGTTTGATTTTTTGTCTATAAAATTATCAGGAAATTGTGGCAAATAAAGTAGAAAAATTACTTTATTTGACCTGCTTTTGTCATATAATTGTCACAATTTAACTGAACAATAAGGGGATTTTGTATCCTCTTTTCCTGCTTGCATGAATTCTAATCAAACTCCCGTAGATTCAGCACACCAGTCGGCTCCGAAAAAGTCGACCAATGTTCATGTGCCAACACCGAAATTCTTTATGCCGGTGTTTCTAACGCTTATTATTTCAACGCTTATTTATATTGGCTTTCAATTATCGGCAGATTTATCGCATGTTCCGGCGCTTAGCCTGTATTCGGTGATTCTGCTGGCCACCGCTTTATTTATTGCGCTGGGCTTTGAATTTGTTAACGGTTTCCATGACACCGCCAACGCGGTGGCTACGGTCATTTATACCAATGCCTTGTCTGCACCAGTTGCGGTAATGTGGGCCGGTTTCTGTAACTTCCTTGGGGTGATGGTCGCCAGTGGTGCCGTGGCCTACGGTATTATTGCCTTGCTACCGGTCGAGCTGATCATGAATGTCGGCTCAGGCGCAGGTTTTGCCATGGTTTTTGCCATGCTGATTGCGGCCATTCTCTGGAATTTAGGCACCTGGTTCTTCGGTATTCCGGCTTCAAGTTCGCATACCTTAATTGGTTCCATTCTGGGTGTGGGAATTATGAACTACATCCTCAATGCGGGCGCTGGTGCATCCGGCGTGGATATGGAACAGGTGATGAAAGTCGGTAAGGCTTTACTGTTCTCGCCATTAATTGGTTTTGCCTTTGCTGCCGTACTGTTCCTGCTGGTGAAAAAGATTTTCAAACGTCAGCTGGAACTGTTCCAGCCGCCTGAAGGCAACAAACCGCCACCACCATTAATCCGTGCCATCCTGATCTTTACCTGTACTGGGGTGAGCTTTGCCCACGGTTCTAATGACGGTCAGAAAGGCATGGGCTTAATCATGCTGATCCTGATTGGGATTGTGCCATTGGCTTATTCCTTGAATAAGGAACTGGACAACCAGCATATTCAGTCTTTCCAGCAATTGTCGACGCAAACCGCGTCTGCAATTTATGCCAACCATACCGATATTCCGGATGCGCAGGCCCGTGAAGTAATCACCAAGTACATCCAGACCAAGGAAATCACCCCGGAAGTGGTACCGGCTTTGGCCAGTTTGACTGATCATTTAGGTGAGCGTGTGGGTCAATACGGCGATTTGAAAAATATTCCGGAAGCAGAAGTGGCAGCATTGCGTAATGATATGTACCTCAGCACCACGTCATTCAAGCGTCTGGATAAAGCGGAAGCTTTACCTGCCATGAGCAAGGAACAGGAAAAAGTGGTCGATGATTACCGTGACCATCTCGATTCCTTCCTGCAATATATTCCAACCTGGGTTAAAGTTGCGGTGGCACTGGCACTGGGCTTAGGAACCATGGTCGGCTGGAAGCGTATTGTGGTCACCGTGGGTGAACGGATTGGTAAACAGCACATGACTTATGGTCAGGGTATGTCAGCCGAGCTGGTGGCGATGTCGACCATTGCTGCAGCAGATGGCTTTGGTATGCCGGTATCGACCACGCATGTCTTGAACAGTGCGGTGGCTGGGACCATGGTGGCGAATAAATCTGGCCTGAATTTCCAGATGGTTAAAACCATTCTATCGGCGTGGATTTTCACCTTGCCTGCAACCATCTGTTTATCGGGTGGCCTGTTCTGGTTATTCCTGAAAGTATTCTAAGCCGGTTCATCCGCAATAAAAAACGCTGCCTGGGCAGCGTTTTTTTATATCTGTAGATGAAACAGATGATCCAAATGCTAAGTCGTGACGTCCTTTATTTTTTAGATAGACAGCAAATCTACAATGCATTCTCTCAAGGGGTGAGGGCTGGGGGTAAGGAAATAGCCTAAGCAATATCAAAGCTTCTCTTTCTTTAATGAACCTATCCACTCTTTTATCTTTCAGGTAGACAGCAGGTCTCTAAAAAAATCTCCCTCTCCGTTTTGGATACGTAGCACCGCTACACAAGAGAGAGTGATTTATAGCAAATAATTATATTGACAAATATAGTCAAACATATACAATTTAGGTATTGAATTTTAAAAAAAACTTGCAATGAAATACTTGACTGAAAGCTTAAAGAAAGTAGAGCAAGACCTTGCTTATTTTGTATCCCCTGAAAATAAAGATGGGTTTATTAAGGAATTTGCATCATGGGTCTATGGTGAG
>NZ_VOXR01000040.1:0-20616 GCF_013420645.1 Acinetobacter sp. C15 | reverse complement strand
GTTTTAATTGTTCTACCACATAGCTGATGGGTTGATTGCGAAACAAGGCAAGCCCAAGAACAAGCCAAACCACGTGCTCAGCAGGTAATTTTCTCCTTCTGATCGATGCCTTACCTGTTTGATGCAGAGATGTTTCAATCCAATTTAAGTCAATAAGTTCACAAAAATGGCTAAGTGATGGGAGAGCATGTTCAAGAGTGGATTCTAAATGTTCAGATAAAGACATAAAAAAATGAGCGTATTTACATACACTCATTTTTACTACATTTTTCTAATATTTGCTTAACTGACTGGCATTATTCCGAAGAAGGCTTTTTGTTGATCTTTTAAGGCTGAACAGCGTGTTCCTGCAGATAGTTTTCAGTACGCTGCATCGCGGCCTGAATATTCTGAATAGCCACTTCTACATCTTTTAAGGTTTTGGCATTACCACCACTTAGCGCCTGACGCCATTTGCGTGCGCCTGGCAAGTTCTGGAACAGGCCCAGAATATGACGGGTGATAATCGACAGCGGTGCACCTTCAGCCACGCGCTGTGCGATATATGGCATCATCTGCTGCATAATCTCGAAACGGTCCGGGAGGGGCAGATTCCAGAAATGTCCCAGCTCGGCCAGTAAATACGGATTGTGATAGGCTTCGCGGCCAATCATCACCCCATCGACATGCTGTAAATGTGCCTGTGTTTCTGCCAGGGTTTTAATGCCGCCGTTAATTTCAATGATCAGCTCCGGGCGATCCTGCTTTAAACGGTAAACATCTTCATAGCGTAAAGGCGGCACTTCACGGTTTTCTTTGGGTGATAGGCCTTGTAACAGTGCAATCCGGGCATGCACGATAAAATTATTGCAGCCGGTTTTGGCAACGGTATCGACAAAATGCAGCATTTCTTCATACGAATGCATGTCATCAATCCCGATCCGGTGTTTAACCGTGACCGGAATATCCACCGCATGGCGCATTGCTGCGATACATTCTGCCACCAGATCAGGCTCGGCCATCAGGCAGGCGCCAATTTTATTGTTCTGCACGCGGTCGCTTGGGCAGCCGACATTCAGGTTAACTTCATCATAGCCCCAGTCTTGCGCCATTTTGCTACAGGTGGCCAGATCTTGAGGATTGGAGCCGCCGAGTTGCAGCACAATTGGATGTTCTTCCTGATTAAACTCCAGATGGCGTTTGGCATCGCCATGAATAATGGCGCCGGTGGTGACCATTTCTGTGTATAAAATCACGTTTGGATTAAACAGACGCGCAAAGAAACGATAATCCCGGGTGGTCCAGTCCATCATCGGTGCAACACTGATTCGAGGATTCTGTGTGTTGCTTGGTTTTGATAAAATACTCATTGAAAATCAACCTATTGAATCAGTGTTGTATTAAATTTATTTGCATCTATTTCATCTTTTTTTGCTCTTTTTAAAATTTGATTTACGCCATAAATACGCCATAATAAGTAAAAATATCATAAGGCGTAAAAATGGGTACAATCACGCAGCGTAAGTTAGTCAATGGATCAATACGCTATCGTGCTGAAATTCGAATCAATCGAAAAGATTTACCAATATATAAAGAAAGTAAAACATTTGGATCGAAGAAAGTTGCAGCAATTTGGTTAGCAAAAAGGGAAGCTGAAATAGAAGAAAATCCTGAAATTTTGTTTGGTCAAGAAGATGTAATAGATCTAACTCTTTCTAACGCTATTTCGAAATATTTGGCGGAAGTGGGAGCTGAGTATGGACGAACTAAAACATATTCACTCAAACTTATTCAGAAGTTTCCAATCGCGCGGCATGTTATCACAAAAATTAAATCGACTCATATTGCTGAACACGTGGCCCTACGCAAAAAGGGCATTGAAGATCTAGGACTTGACCCTGTTGCATCTAGTACACTCCAGCATGAGTTGTTACATATTAGAGGGGTGCTATCTCATGCAGCGGTGATGTGGGATATAGATATTGATCTAAATGCCTTTGACAAAGCGACAGCGCAATTACGAAAAACACGCCAAATTTCTTCAAGTCAGAAAAGAGATAGGCTCCCGACCAATGATGAGCTGATGGCACTTACAAAATATTTTGTACAAAAATGGCGTAATCTGAACTATAGCTATCCAATGCATTTAATTATCTGGTTTGCGATCTACTCATGTAGACGTGAAGCGGAAATCACTCGAATGAAATTAATAGATTTTGACAGGCATAACAACTCATGGAAAATACGTGATTTGAAAAACCCAACGGGCTCTAAAGGGAATCATAAGGAGTTTAATGTATTACCTCAGTGTAAAAAAATTATTGAGCTTTTATCGGAGCAGGAAGTTAGAGCTAGAATGTTGAAAAGAGGCTATGGCGATGAATATCTGATACCTCTTAGTCCAAAAACAATAGGTGGTGAATTTAGAAAAGCTTGTAAGTTGCTTGGAATAGATGATTTAAAATTCCATGATTTGAGACATGAAGGGTGTACCCGTTTAGCTGAGCAAGGTTTCACTATCCCCCAGATACAGCAAATTAGTTTGCACGATTCATGGGGGAGTTTGGAAAGGTATGTATCGGTTAAACGAAGAAAACAGACCCTTAATTTTGAGAATTCGTTAGAGCTGACTTCGTAAAAATTTCATACTCTTTAGCTTGTTCGTTGTAACGTTTGTCTAAAACAAAAGCTAAGTCAAAAATATCAACTAAGTATGGTGATTTTTGACTTTCATCTATCTTGTAGCAAATAAATGGAAATTCCTTTTTTCTCGCTTTTTCTAATATTTTTGCTTTACTTAGATGGGGGTAATACATGGCTGCCACTTGTTCAAGAGTGGGAGTCATGGTTTTAAATTGCATGAATAAATAGTCTGATAAATTCATTTTTACTGTACTCATTTGGGAACCTTTTAAAAGAATGTTAATTTTTCGAATTCTTAGTACATAGAGCTAAGGTCTAGGTAACTAAATCAACTGAAATAATTGTAAATAAGATGAAATGGGTAATAATTCTGAAATAAGGGGAACTTTTTTAAGAATACACATTTATGCCAAAACTTAACGATTTTCAAAACAGCGCAGTCAGACTATTAGATTATTTATATTTTCATGATGTTGCAGCCATGCAGAGCTTCTCAACAGAGAAGTTAAGTATATATAGTAAGTTATTAGCTACTATTGATTCATTGGCTTATCGTAGGTCTGAGGGCATGTTGATAAGGGAGCATTACAAGCATTTGTTATTGATAGGAGTAGATTTTGAGTTAGCTTTTGGAAAGGGTGAATTAATTGAAAATGATATCTATTTTCAAATGCAAGAAAAATATCGTGCCTACCTAATTCAACAAATAGAGTCGGTGGGTTTTAAAATTGATCATTATAAGCAAGATTTAAATGAAATATTAATACAAAATCCAATTCAGTTAATTACTGGTGCTGCTGCTTTTAAAATTGTTAGTCAAGTTCTATATTTTGAGTACGATAATATAAGTATAGGGGTGCTTAGTAAATTTCTAGATTTTAATTTTTTAACACTAGCTAAATATCAAAAAAAGAATAAAGTCATCAATGAGAGTTTTTTAAATAAACTTTTCTATAGGGCGATGTTATTTCTAGAGTTTGAAGTTTTTAAAAATAACTTAATTGCAGAGTATTATTCCGAAGATCAGATTGTTAACTTAAATGATTTGGAAGATTATGAAAAAGTAGCAGCTGCCATTAAGGCTAGGGGTAAGGCCAAGTCATTAAAGGGGATTGAATATGATGGATTTTATAAGCTAAAGACTAAGAATGATCTGAAGAAGTTCCTAATAAATATTGAAGAGCGATTAGGACATAATCCCATTTTTTCAGATAGTTCGGCTAATTGGATTGCCTTAATCGGTGCATGGGATTTGATACTTAAGAAAGGTAATAATCTCGATAAACCATTGTTCAAAGAGTCCCCTCAATATGTTGTGGACTCGGATATCTCATGTGCCAAGCTCGCAAGAAAAAAATTAGCTGAATTTGGTTTCTCTGTGTCTGAAAAAACTATATTTGACTGCTATGATCGTGTCTATGAAATTTACAGGCTTATACGTATAACTATAGAGTGCTTGGTGGAAGAAAAAATGTATGGAATGAACGAAAGAGTTTTTATTCATGATTTTTACTATAATCCGAATTCTAATGCATTCTTCAAGAAGCAGTTACAAGCAGCTAAGGCTAAACTTTAAAATATTAGAGCATGCTTATTTATACAGGTTGAATGAACAAACACTGTTTGAGAGCGCTATTCAGTCCAGTTGTGAACGAATTAAATTTGTTTAATCCCGATCCCATTGAACGGCAGCTTGCTCATGTGTCACAGAACAGAATTCGCTCGGCATATAACCGAGCGCAATATTAACCAAGGGGGTCAGTTTTTAAATGCCGTTAGGGGGTCATTTTTACACTACCGAGGCTTTGTTGTATAAATATGTAAGTATCTGATTTAAATAAATTTAACTTTGGATCAAAAAATAATCAAAACTTTTTAAATCATATAGTTATGAAATCTTTGTGCAACAAAGCCACTTCGAAGTAAAGATGAGCTAGGGATCGGTGTGATTCATCGTCGCGATTCAACTCAAGTGGCAAATTTTATTAGAGCAATGGAATATATTGCTGATCATCATAAACGTACTCCTCAATACTTACGCGTTAAGCCAAGAGGGCGAAGAGTATTTGGTAAAGGTCAGTTAAGAGCGCAGTATGATAGGCGCTAAATGAAAATAATCTCAGATACAGCAGGTAAATAGCCACCGATTTTATAGATACCTTTTAGTTAGATATGGACTGTCACTACTCTCCTAGACAAATTTAGTCTATTCTTTTTGCATAGGAGAGAATATTGTGAGTGGGCAACGATATACTCCAGAATTTAAAGATGAAGTTGTTAAATTGATTAATGAACGTGGATATTCTGTCACTGATGTAGCATAGCGTTTAGGTGTATCACAGCACAGCATTTATAAATGGCTAAAGGCGGTACAGCATTTACGTAACAACTCTGATGAACATGAACTACGCGAAGCAAAGAAAGAAATCCTACGTCTTAAAAGTCAGCTTAAACAGACTGAAGAGGGACGGGATATCTTAAAGTGAAAGCACTGCTTTCACGCCGCTTTGCAAGCCTGCCCGAGTGAAGTATCAGTTTATCCTGGAATACAGCCATCAATTTAAGATTAAAACGATGTGTCGGGTCCTTAAGATCGCTCGTGCTGGTTACTATGCCTGGTTGCATGAACCCGAATCAGGCAGGACGATTGAAGATAAGCGGTTATTACAGCTCATCCATTCTTCTTATGAGGCCAGTTATGGCATCTATGGTTATCGTCGCAGTACGCTGGATCGTAAGCGTCCGCTGAGTTATTTATGGGAGGATTATCATCCAAGCAGATAAAATTATAAAGCACTGATTTAATTGCATATAACAGAAAGAATATGAAATCTGTTTTAATCTCCATATATGATGAATATCATTTAAAGCATCGTAATAAAATAGAGACTTTATTCAGCTCATTAAAAGGGTAATATAATTTAGTCCTCCGTAAAGCGAGAAGCATTGAAGTGTACTTAGCTGGAATTTATGCATCTTTATATGCTTACTAATGATGTTATCAAAATAAGCTAAACATTCGAGTAATGGAATCCTTGGCTTAAATAGGTTTCGGGTTATTTTTAGCAAGTAAATGAAAAAGTAGTTAAATGTCATCTTATTTAAATATCTGCGGCGTATGGTTCAGCCATCTTTAGATGGGTTGATGCCATGCTCGGTTCTCTTGAAAAATTCCAATTAAAAACAATCAGCGTGGTATGTATAAGTTTCAGCGCTTTATTGCTTACCGCTTGTCAAACTACTACGATAACGCGAAATCAACAAGCCAATACAGAGCAACAGCTCCAACAAGAAAAAGTCCAACAACCGAAACGTGTGGTCTTTTTTTTGGGTGATGGTATGGGCATCACCACGCTTACCGCTTCACGTATTTATGCTGTTGGTGAAGATGGTCAGTTGGCGATTGATCGGCTGCCTGAGTCTGCTTTTGTTCGTACCTTTTCTGAAGATGCGCAAGTCACGGACAGCGCACCTTCGATGGGCGCGTACATGACCGGTGTGAAGATGAAAAACGAGGTGATCTCGATGCAGACAGGGACGATTGCGGTTGAACCTGACTCAGTAGGGAATAACCAGTGCGCTAGTAACCCACAAAACAAAAATAAGCAAAACACACAGACTTTACTTGAATTAGCCAAAGCAAAGGGCTGGGGGACAGGGGTTGTGACCACAACGCGGATCACGCATGCCACACCAGCATCGACTTATGCGCATATATGCCACCGTGATGCTGAAAATGACATTGCATCACAGTTGGTCCCGAGCTCAAAAGGCGATGATTATCAACGCTATAACCTCAAACTCAAAGATGGAGTCGATGTGGTTTTAGGTGGAGGTAAGCGTCAATTTTTGCCTAAAGATGCAGGTGGAGAACGTACTGATGGGCGCAATCTAATTACCGAGATGCAAAAGGCAGGCTACCGCGTGGTTTTTGATGAAAACCAACTGTCCCAAGTGCAACTGGCGAAAAATGAAAAATTATTGGGTTTATTTAATCACAGCCATTTAAATTACGACTTGGATCGCACCAAGAAAAACTTGGCAGAGCCGAGTCTCAAGCAAATGACGCTGTCTGCTTTAGACATCCTGACGCAAAATAAAAAAGGTTTTTTCCTGATGGTGGAGGGCGGGCGTATAGATCATGCGCTGCATGACACCAATGCCAAACGTGCTTTACAAGACACGATTGCCTTAAATGATGCTTTAGAAGCAACCATTCAAAAGCTTAAACAAAGTGATCCTGAACTTAAAAATACACTGATTGTAATTACAGCCGACCATGATCACACCTTGGTTTTAAATGGTTATGCCAAGCGTACAGGAAAATACGTCGAAGGTAAGGAAACCAGTGTGCTTGGATTGGTAAAAAACTATGATCAAGCGGGCTTTGCTCAAGATATTCATGGTCAACCTTATCCGATTATCGGTTTTGGTACGGGCAAAAAACGCCCCACTCAAAACCGTATGGATGACTTGGTACTGAACTTAAAAGACACTGATGTCTGTCATCCTGTACAAGGGCCAAAGGCACCACAAGGTGAAAAATATAGTTTCACCTATCCTTTGGCTGAAACGGGTTGGTGTACAGGCACTGCTGCGGATGATTTCCAACAAGAAGCTGTGATTCAAACGGGCTATAAAGATAAAGAAACGCATGGCGGTGCAGATGTGTTTTTAGGTGCGATTGGTCAGGGAGCCGATCAGTTCTCAGGTAGCCTTGAAAATATTGAGGTCAATCACCTCATTCGTAAGATCACAGGCTTATAGCAGAGGGATATCACATGAAACCTACTTTAAAAACCATCCCATACATGATGCTTCTGCTTACAGCGTCGATTTCTTCAAGTGCTTTGTATGCTGCGGACACCACAGTTACACCGACGAAAAGCGTTATATTCTTTTTAGGCGATGGCATGGGACCAACCACAGTGACGGCAAGTCGTATTTATGCTGTGGGGGAAAATGGCAAACTGGCCATGGACCGCATGAAGCACGCAGCACGGATTAAAACCTATTCTGAGGATGGTCAAACCACAGATAGCGCTCCCTCTATGGGGGCCTATATGACTGGGCAGAAAAATAAAAATGAAGTGATTGCCATGACAACAGGAACGGTTGCGGTCGAACCTGAAGAAGGAAAATTGCCGAATAGCAAAAGCTTAGCGAAAGCCATCAACCGTTGTCCAGAACAGGGCAGTAGTATGGTCGCAGGGATGCCTGCGTTAAGTATTTTAGAACTGGCAAAAAAGCAGGGTAAAGCGGTTGGCGTAGTGACGACGACCGAACTCACCCATGCCACACCTGCGGCAACCTATGCACATATCTGTCACCGTGATGCGCAATACGATATCGCGCTTCAAGCTGTTCCAAAAGGTAAAGCTTATAATCCAAACTTATTGGATGGCATTAATGTCCTTATGGGAGGCGGCTTAAATCATTGGACGCCTTATGATGCAGTCTCTAACCCCAAAGGGCGCTTGGATGGTCGTGATTTATTGGCAGAGTTTAAACAGCAGGGTTATCAAACCGTTTTAAGCCAAAGTGATTTGGCACAGACGGTCAATACTCAGAAAATTTTCGGTGTATTCTCCACACAGTCGCATTTAAATTTTGATTTGGACCGACTCAAGAAGAATATAGAGACTGAACCGAGTCTGGCGGCGATGACCAGTAAAGCGATTGATGCACTGCAAGCACAGAGTCATGGACAAGGCTATTTCTTGATGGTTGAGGGTGGGCGTATTGACCATGCGCTACATGCCAATAATGCCAAACGGGCATTGCAGGAAACCAAGGCATTTAATGATGCAATTCAAACTGCACTGGATAAAGTGGATTTGAGCAATACCTTGATTGTAGTGACGGCAGACCATGACCATGTGATGACCTTTAATGGTTATGCCGCACGAACGGGTCAAACGACGGAAACTAATCCAGGTATTCTGGGGCTGAGCTATGATTATAATATTGCAAAAGAGCAAAATGCTTACAGCAAAGTGCTGGCTGATGGCCAAGTACATAATCCATACCGCGATGTAAATGGGGCAACAGGAACGACGCTTGTTTTTGGAAATGGTACGGGTAAACGTTTAGATATTCGTGACAGTATTAGCAACGAGCAAGCCTTTGCTGACGACTATAAACAAGAAGTCGGGGTACAATTGACGAAAAGCGAAACACATGGCGGCGGAGATGTGATGCTGTTTGCTGAAGGAAAGAATTCAAATCTATTCAAAGGCACACAAGAAAATACATGGGTATTTGAGCAATTGAAAAAGGCGTTTGGATTCTAATGGATAAAAGATTTATACGGCCGTTCAAATTCAAAATGAAATTCTTAGCATTGTCTTTCAGTTTGCTCAGTCCATGGGTATGGTCGGCCGATGAATATCGTATTGATTATCAGATTGAACGGTTGAATGCCAATGGGGTCACGACCATTCAAAAATACAGTGAGAAAATAATTCGAGATGAGCAAAATATTTGGATTGAACGTTTAAACACACAAACGCATGCTGACGAAGCCCAGACACATAGCAACACTCATGTGTCTGCCAAAACAGACACCCATGAGCATGTGAGTTTTGACAGTGCAATTCAGTGGATGCAGCGCAAAGATGTAGTCGGGCAAGCAAACGTAGAAAGTCCGTTTCAGCGTTTTTATATTTTGCCAGATGAAAAAATGCGGGTGCAATTGCAGGATGTCGATCAAGAAATGCTAGGGATGAAAAACTGTTGGCGCTGTGAATATAGTTTGATTCATCCTGACATTTTAAAGCGAGCACAATTGATTCAACGTGATCCGAAGTTAGCGCATTATCAAATACGCAGTGCTGGGCAAACGTTGAATATTATATGGAGTGAACAGGATCAACTGGTTCAAAAATATGAATTGCTCAAACCGACCTCAGGCTATGCCAAAACCTTTACCGTGCGCAAAATTGGCCAACATGTTGCTACACCTTGGACACAAACAGAAAAATACAGCGAACGTGACTATGCAGACTTTAGTGATTAGCCGATGAGTTTTTGACTTTTAATTTCGACGTTACAATAGAAATACCCGTGATTTTTTTGGGAAAAATAAGCGCTTAGGACTGTGCCGCTTGTACGGTTAAACCACTCCACCGCTTAAACGCACGTCGAAAATTAGTGGCATCGTTAATTTGTAAATACTGAGAAATCTGTTCAGTTTTAAAACCATGTACACGATATAAAATGATGGCAGTATGCAAACGACTTTGATCGAGTTGCGCCTGAAAATGGGTCTGATGCTTTTTCAGTTTACGTTTTAAGGTGGCAGAACTCATTTGAAAATAGTCAGCGGTTTGTTCAAGTTGAATATTATTTTGAATATTCTGCATTAAATATTGGTGCAAACTGAGCAAAAAACTCTGTTGAATATTTTGAGCTGTCATTTCTTTCAGCGCATATTGATAACTGATTGAAGCTAAGGTCGAAGAGGCATTGGGAAGTTTTTCATAAATCAAATCGCGAGGTAGGCTCATCATGTTGATCGGGCGATTAAACTCTAAAGCACTGCCTAAATGTGTCCAATATTGTTCAATATAATCCGGTTCAGAAAAATTAAACTCGAATTTCCACGCTAATTTGGCTTGGTACAGTTGACGGCTAAACGCTTGTACTGCACTCATTGCGCTTTCGATTAAAAAGCGATTTTCAAGCTTGTTTTCATCTAACCAATAAATATGAATATGGCTTTGACTGTACATGAGTCGAGGGCATAACCATGGTGAAACGGACGCGGAAAATGTTAAATAACGGCTAAGTGCCTCATCGAAGGTCGATGCATAAAGCATAGATTTAATTGCGTCATTAAAGGGGGTGGTTAGGCTGCGTTGACCAAATAAAAAACTGATGTCCTGATTGCGAAAACACTGTTCAGCATTTTTTAAAACCTGTTGTAACTGTTGTTGACTAATTAGTTTTTGCCCCGAAAAGATATCTTCTAAGAAAATACTGCTGCCACTGAGCAGGACGTGATGTTCGACTTCATGACTCGCTGCCAAATCAATTAAAATAGACAATTGATGATGCGCAGGAATGTAGCTGTAGTCGCATTCAAAGCTCATACCATGACTCGCTTCGGTGAGTAGGACTGCTTCACTTGGAGCAATTGCTGATTTAAGGCACTCAAGAGTTGTTGGGCAGTTTGGTATTGTCCGACAGCGCAGCAGGTCGTGAGTGCTTTTAGAGGAATGTGCACGGAAAGATCACGTTGATAATAAGCACTGACCATAAGCATGCGTTCAAGTTGAGCAGCCATTTTTTCAGCCTGTTGTAGCTTAGTCTCTGGTAACAACATAATAAAACGATCTCCTGCGAAGCGGCAGAGCAGGTCTTGTGGTCGTAAGTTTAAGCTAATCAATTGTGAAACATGCTGTAAAATAGATGTGCCTTCATCAAAGCCATGTGTTTGATTAATCTGATTAAAATTATGCATATCTAGCAGTATGACGGACATGTCGCTGGGTTCATGCAAGTTTTGCTCGATTGCGGCTTTGAGCTGTGTTTTAAAATAATGAGCATCGGCCAAAGGGGTGAGTGCATCGAATAAGCGATGATCCCGATAAATACGTTCTCGTTTTTGCATGTGTTTAGAAATTGCCTGTTCTTCTTGATGCCAAAAATAAATCCCGATGGTAAATAGATACAGTCCAATTGGAAAAGGAATGGACTCAAGCCATGCATCCCACATGATTTCTTTAGGCAGGCGAATAAACTCATCTAAGCTGTCCATCCACATGTGGAAAAAAATAAAACACAGTCCATAAAAGATATAGTTGGTTACACGGCCCAAAGGACGGCTTTTAATAATAAAGAAAATCCAAATACCAATAAAAACAGTTGCTCCCCCTTCACCTAAAATATCGACCCAGTTCCATTCAGCAAATGACTTGCTCTGCCCAAGTAAGATAAACAACCAAAGGGATAAGCTACAGGCAGTCGCTACACATAATAAAGGCCAGCGGTAGTAAGCAAAGTATTTAGGCATAGCATTTTTTGAAATGATTTATTTTCGCCCAAGCTAAACAGATTTAGATGACAGTTTGATGGCAATGGCTAGGGTCAAAATAGATCAGGGTATTTTTGATTTTTGAGAATAAAAATGCTGAAAAACCCTATCTTTGAGGTGAATATGCATCATTCTGTATGCTCAGTATTTTCTCTATACAGATCAAATTAGCTCACTTTTTGCTGAAAAAGGCCAAAAACAAATAAAAAGGGCAGATCGTAAAAGGCACTGTCACATCATGTTCACATTCAATTTCTATTGTGCGTTCAAACCATGCCACTTTGGCTTGAGGGGAAGAACATAATGCAAAATAATCAGAGCCGTTTCATGAAACATAAGCGTGCGGGTTTTCAGCTCAGCACACTGGTCCTGTCAATGCTGAGCATGACGCATCTACATGCCGAAGATAACACGGTGGAATATGTACAGGTCATTGGTCAAGCTGCAAGTATGGATAAAGCACTCAAAGAACAAAAACGTGCCGACCAAATCAGCAGTGTGGTACATGCCGATGGCATTGGACAATTACCCGATGACAATGCCGCAGAAGCTTTGCAACGGATACCGGGTGTATCTACAGAGCGTGACCAAGGCGAAGGACGTTTTGTTTCGGTTCGTGGTTTAGGCGCTGACTTAAATGCAGTAACCATCAATGGTACTTTGGTTCCCGCGCCTGAAAGCGATCGCCGTGGCGTGGCATTGGATGTCTTACCTTCAGAGCTGGTGCAGTCTTTGGCTGTGGTGAAAACGCTGACACCAGACATGGATGCCAACTCATTAGGTGGTACGGTGCAGGTTGAAAGTTTATCGGCTTTTGACCATGACGGTTTGTTTTATACGGGAACGGTTGAAGGTGGTTATGATGAAAAACGGGAAAAATATAGCCCTAAAGCATCTGGTGCTATCAGTAATCGTTTCAGTGTTGGTGAGCGGCAAGACAACCTTGGGGTGGCACTGGCACTGAGTTATCAAAACCGAAAATTTGGCTCGGACAATGTTGAAACGGGTGGGGCTTGGGATGGTGACGCACTTGAAGAAACCGCAATGCGTCAATATGACATCGAGCGTGAGCGTATTGGTGCGGGTTTAAACTTTGATTACCGTCCGAATGACACAGGCGAATACTATTTAAGAACTTTATATAGTCGCTTTAAAGACACTGAATCACGTCAGGAAGTGGCGGCTGAATTTTCTGATCCACAACTTGCAGGCCAGCGTGGTGATGCAGAAGTGACTCGTTCACTGAAGAGCCGTGAAGAAACACAAGAAATACAGTCTTTTGTCCTCGGTGGTAAGCAAGGTTTTGGCACGTGGACGGTGGAAGGTCAGCTCGGTTATAGCGAAGCATCGGAGGAAAATCCAGGGGGAATTTCGGGGGCAAAATACCAAGGTGATTTTAGTAATGTTGGATTTAATAGTACGCAAAAACCTGTAATTACGGCAGACCAAGATTTTTATGATGCGGCCAACTATGAGTTAGATTCGGTGTCGTGGGAAAAATCTAAAACCACCGATAAAGAATACAACGGTAAATTAGACTTTTTGAAAGACTATATGCTGGGGAATTATGCTGCTGCATTGAAGTTCGGCGGAAAAATCAGTCAACGTGAAAAAACCAACAATACCGATGAATGGAAATATGAAGATCTCAGTACGTCAAGTTCAGATTTCAATTCAAACAGCCATTATGAACTGGGTCAGTTTGGTCCAACCATTAATAAAAACGCTATTAAAGATAAAATCAGTGGATTAAATCCAAATGATTATGTGGTTGCTGACGGTTCAATCATTAATGACTTTAAGTCGAATGAAGACATACAAGCGGCTTATGTCATGAATACCGTTGATTTGGATCAACTGCGTGTGATTGCAGGCTTACGTTATGAAAATACCAACTTTGAAGCACGTGGTTTTGAGTTCAACGATGATGTGATCACTGCGACTAAACATGAAAATGACTATGATCATTGGTTGCCGAGTTTACATTTTCGTTATCAATTGGCCGATAACGCTTACCTCCGTGCCGCTTGGACCAATAGTGTGGTACGTCCAAACTTTGCGCAAAGTGCACCAGGTGTTTATATCGATGGTGATGAAGCTGAGTTTGGTAACCCAATGCTCAAACCTTTGGAGTCCTCAAACTTTGACTTAGGCGTAGAAAAATATTTTGGCAAAGCCAGTATGGTGGGCTTCTACGCATTTTATAAAGATATCGATAACTTTATTTATAACACCAATATTGCAGGAACAGGGCAATGGGCTGACTTTGATGAAGCTATTACCTATAAAAATGGTAATGAAGCAAAACTGTACGGGATGGAGTTTGCCTACTCACAAAAGTTTGACCATCTAGGAGCACCTTGGAATGGTTTCTTGCTGGGCTTTAATACGACCTTTAGTAAGTCAGAAGCAGATATTGATTCGATGAAAGATGGCGAACTTCTGAGCCGTCGTATTCATTTACCAAACCAGTCGGATGTGGTCGGCAATGCCATGATTGGTTGGGAAAATGAGCGCTTTGGTGTGCGACTTTCAGCAAATTATAAATCGAATTATCTGTATGAACTTGGTGATATCGACACGCCAGAAAAAGACATTTATACCGATGACCAAATCTTCCTTGATTTCAGTAGTCATGTGAATTTATCTAAAAACTTACAATTGACGTTTGATGTGCAAAACATCACCGATGAAACTTATTACAACTATGCAGGCTCTAAGGCTTATAACGCTCAATATGAAGAATATGGCCCAGCATGCAAACTTGCACTGACCTACACCCATTTTTAAGTCGAATTAAATTTAGTTCTCAGGTTTGCTCAGCAAAAGCAGACCTGAGTTTCCTTGCCCAATTTTGAGTGTCTCTATGAAATTTTCATCTTTTAAATTGTCTGCTTTAAGCAGTTGCTTGCTGTTATTAAGTGCATGCAGTCAGCACAACGTGCCCCAAGCTCCGCAAAATAGCCAGTCGTTAAGCTCGGTTGAAATACCAATAGATCAGCCTATGGCAGCGAAGTTGCAATTACGTGAAGTCGACATGAATGGGGCAAAAACTGAGGATGTGCAATGGTTAAGCTTGAGTGCATGGCCTGAAGTTGCCGCACTGTTGAGCAGTAAAAACAAAGGGCTACAAATCTTAGATGATCAACAAAATGTACTACATCAAATTCAAGGTCAGTTTGGGCGTTTTGATTATCGGATTGGTTCGGAGCATTTATTGATTGCTGCGTCAAATGTGCAACAACAGCAAATTCAACTGATGAGCATGAACTTAAAAAATAAAGCATGGGACAAACCTAGCTTTATTCCAAAGCGTTCATTTAAGTCTGAAGATGTTTGCTTATATACCGATGCTCAAGGGCTGAGTTTTGCTTTTTTAGTAGGCGAAGAGGGGCTTGGTGAACAATGGTTGGTGGCTCAGCATGAGGAGGCTTTGGTTCAACCACAGTTGGTACGTCGTCTCAGTTTTCCACCTGCCAGCAGTGTATGCAAAGTGAATGATAGCACCGCAGAGCTGTTCATTAATGAAGAGAATGTTGGGGTTTGGGCATATCCAGCTCATTCTGAAGCTGACATGGTGCGTCAAGCGGTGGATCTCGTGCAACCCTTTGGTTCGATTCAAGGTTCACCCTCTGCAATTGCGATTGTAGATGATCATGTCGCCGTACTCGATGCAGAAAAACCTTTGCTTTATCGTTATCAAAAGCAAGATAAGCAATGGAAAGCACTGCCATCCTTACAATTAGACACGGTGAAAGAAGCAGAGACTTTGAGTGTTCAAGGTAATTTAACTGATAAATCCTTGCTAATTTTAGATGATAAAACCGTAAAAGTGACAGATGTGGAATGGGAAACTCAGACCCAGACCAAAGCTCAAAATATCATCACCATTCCGGCAGAAGTGCAGACGGAGGGTGTGCCAAGTACAGGTGACGCGGCTGATGATCCTGCGATTTGGCATAACGCTGCACAGCCGAGTCAGTCCCGTATTTTAGCGACAGATAAACAAGGTGGTTTACAGGTTAACGATTTACAGGGCAAAACCGTGCAGTATTTGCCAGTAGGGCGATTGAATAATGTTGATGTACGCCACGGTTTTAAATGGGGCAATCAAACGGTCGATTTGGCTGTGGCATCGAACCGAGATCATAACAGCCTGCATCTCTTTGCGATTCAACCCAAAACGGGCAAGGTTTCTGTGCTCGGCGAGTTAGCAACTACATTGGATGATATTTATGGCATTTGTATGTACCGCGATGCTCAAGGGGAAATCTATGCCATTCCCAACGATAAAAACGGGACTTTTGTTCAATACCATATTACGGCTGCAGAGCAAAAATTACGGGCTGAAGAAGTACAACGTTTTTCAGTGAAAACCCAACCTGAAGGCTGTGTCGTAGACGATGCCACAGGGCGTATTTTCTTGGGTGAAGAAGATGTCGCGGTGTGGGTAAAAGATCTCAACCCAAAATCTCAGCTTCCTATGCAGCGGGTGATTGGCGTAGGAGAGGTGATGCATGATGACATTGAGGGAATGGGACTTTATCACGGCAAAAACCAAAGTTATTTGGTGGTTTCAAGCCAAGGCAATGACAGCTTTGTGGTGCTTGATGCCGCAGCACCTTATAAGGTTCGTGGCGCATTTCGTGTAGGCATCAATATCGACAAAGGCATTGACGCTGTGTCTGAAACAGATGGACTAGATGTGAGTTCCCTAAATTTTGGTGGCAAATGGAAGCAAGGCATGTTGGTGGTGCAAGATGGACGTAAACGGATGCCTGAAACCAATCAGAACTTTAAATATGTGCCGTGGGAAAAAATCGCTCAAGCCCTGCATTTGGACTAAATAGCGCTTTAGTACATAGGCTGGGGCAAAGAGTCACAGCCCATTTTAAAAATATACATGTACTGCACCATGCAGTAAAAAATTGGAGTGCGTTATGCAAGCAACAATGGATCAAATGTCGGTTTGGATGTTGATTAGCCATGCCAGTGTGTTGGTCAAAGCTGTGATGTTAATTTTAGTTTTATCCTCAGTGGTAAGTTGGTATTTAATCGTGCGTCACGGTATGTTACTTCGTGGACAAGAGCAGCTTTGGAACCGCTTTTTAAAGAATTTTAGACAGCAAAAAGATCTCAATCTTTTACAGCAAGATTACCAACAGCCTGAACAACAAAAAGGCGTAGTCAGCATTTTTCAACATGGGGTGGATGAATACCATCAATTGATCAAAGATGAGCAACTCACTACAAGTGATGTGATTGATGGGGTAGAACGTCGTTTGCTCAGCAGCATCAGTGAAGAAGAAGAAAAGCTTCAGCAAAATCTGACCTTTCTTGCAACAGTCGGTTCAGTCAGCCCGTATATAGGCTTATTTGGAACGGTCTGGGGTATTATGAATGCGTTTATTGGACTGTCTGCCGTTGAACAGGCAACCCTCAATACAGTTGCACCAGGGATTGCAGAAGCGCTGATTGCGACAGCTATTGGTTTATTTGCCGCTATTCCTGCGGTCGTGGCGTATAACCGCTTTTCGGCACGTGCTGACAAGCTTTCCAGTCGTTATTACGGTTTTGCCAATGAGTTGCAAACGCGTATTTATCGTTTGTTGGGGCACACTGAGCGCACTTCGCGTTAAGGAGCAAGAACCATGATTAAGCGTCCTCAAAAATTAAAACCCAATGCTGAAATGAATGTGGTTCCTTATATTGATGTCATGTTGGTGTTGTTGGTAATTTTTATGGTGACTGCACCAATGTTGACGCAAGGCATTCAAATTGATTTGCCTAAAGTGGATGCCAATGTCATGCCCGCGTCACAACAGCAGCGTATTGTAACCTTATCTATTCAAGCCAATGGCCAGTATTACTGGAATATTGGATCAGAAGTGAATACCGAGAAAGTTACAGATCAGGCCATTGATTTAGCCACTATGCAACAAAAGCTCGTTCCGATTATTCAAAAAGATAAAAGCTTACAGTTTTATGTACGTGCCGATCAGGATGCTGATTATCAACTGGTTGCACAGGCCATAGCATCCTTGCAAAAAAGTGGGGTAACGAACTTGGGGCTAGTGACAGAGGAACCACAATCATGATGACAACCGTTTCCAAAATTAGGTTTCGTGATCAAGGCCTAGCACTTTCGGTCACGGCTGGATTGCATATTGCGCTAATTGCATGGTTATGTACGGTTGAGATGCATGAAACATTGGAGGAACCCAAGCCGAAAACCATTCAATTACAATTTGTGCAAATACCCCCTCCAGCCAAACAACAACCTGAACCTAAAAAGCCCGAGCCGATAGTCGAAGAAAAACCCTTACATGAGCCTGTCAAGAAACAGCTTGAGAAACCTACTGAAGTCCAACCGAAAACCACCAAGAAGTTTGTAGAGTCACAGAGCAACAAAATTGTACCTACAGCGGCTAAACCGACACAGCAAGTCGTGACGGAAAAGCAAACGGCAGTAGCGGAATCTCAGAAAACAGTAGATACGCAGTCTCAAGCGGATATACCAACTCAGACGAAGACCCAGAAATCAGTAGAACCTAAAGCACAAACTCATCCTGAATCATTTGATGTTAAAAATTATCAACCTGTTACAAAAATAGCACCAGCTTATCCTGAACAAGCTTTGGATCGTAAGCTGGAGGGGGATTGTACGGTGGTGTATAGCGTGAACGAAAAAGGACGGGTAGAAAATCCAAAGGCACAAGGCGACTGCCATCCGATGTTTGTACGACCTTCGATTCAGGCTGCTCTCACTTTTAAATATCAGCCTCGTCTCGTCGATGGCAAACCGACCAGTGTGTCGAATGTTAAAAATACCTTCCAATATCGTATTGAAAGTTAATCTTATTCCGTGGGTGCCATAAATTCTCTTTTAAGCTCTTTTCATTTCTATATTTTTCAATTGCCCGTACTCTTCTTGCCGATAATATTTAGTAGTAAATTCAATATACTATACGATTACATGGTTATTACTGCTCAAAAAAACAGTAAAAATATCATAGAAGCTATCTTATGGAGGCTATGTACGGGTGCGACATGGCATGATATTCCTCAAGAGCTCTGTCCTTTGCAAACTGCTTACAATCGATTTCATCACAGGCAAGTTAAGATACTTTTTTAACTGTCATGATTCTGAGCAGATCCAAGAATACACGGAATTGGGTATTTTAGGTGTTGGTCGAATCTACAGAAATAATTCTAGTGAAGTAGAAAAAATGGTTAATGCTGTGCGCTATTTAGTACGGCCTGAAAAAGATACGTAACATCTGCGTGTGAAATGCAAAGCCAAGATGCGTACATTTCAATGAGTTGAAAATAATCTCAGATATACATTATCTAGATGAAAACGAGGTTTTAAATACTTTGCAAGGCTTGCCAATCGGTGAGCCTTTGTCATTTCTAGAGGTATATATTATGAGTTTAAATTGTCCTTATTGTTTTTCGGATCAGGTTATTCAAGTGGTTAATCAGCAGGTGAGTGGGTCTGATTCTACAGGTCTAGCAGCATCAGCTTCGTTCGCAACCATCGGTGCATCCATTTCAAAGGGTTTACCTTTGCCTGTATCACCACTGCTTGGCGGGCTTGCAGGTGCGGTCATTGGTGGTCTATTTAGCAGCATGTTTGATGAGCCTAAAAAGCCAATCACTATGACCTACTATCACTGTAATCAATGTCAGCAGAATTTCCGCTAACAACCTAGGAGATAAGAACGATGGCACATCAAATCGAAGAAATCGCCTATGTGGGCGAAACCCCTTGGCATGGTCTGGGTAATCAGCTGAGTCCGAATCAACCACTGGAAGTATGGGCACAGCAAGCTGGAATGGACTGGCGGATTGAATCCTCGAACGTCAGCTATATGGCACAGAATGAGCGTGGTCAGAGCATCATCATGCCTTTTGAAGAGCAGCGAGTGTTATATCGCTCAGATACCCATGCACCTTTATCTGTAGTCAGTCAGCGTTATCAGGAAGTTCAGCCTAATGAGATTCTGGAATTCTACCGGGATCTGACTGAGCAATCTGGCTTTGAGTTAGAAACCGCAGGGGTTTTGAAAGGTGGGAAGAAGTTCTGGGCTTTGGCGCGTACAGGTCAAAGTACAGCATTGAAAGGCAAGGATGTCAGTAATGGTTATATCTTGCTGGCTACTGCATGTGATGGCACGTTGGCAACGACAGCACAATTCACCAGTATCCGGGTGGTCTGTAACAACACTTTAGCCATTGCTCTACGTGGACAAAGTAGTAGTGCTGGTGTAGTGAAAGTTCCACACACCACCAAGTTTGATGCAGAGAAAGTGAAACAGCAATTGGGTATTTCAGTGCGTGCCTGGGATGAGCACATGTATGAAATGAAACAACTCACACAGCGTAAGGTGAGTCAGCAAGAAGCCAAAGCTTATTTTGATGCCGTATTCAACAACAGCACCATGTCAATTTCCGATCCTGAAGAAAACATCATTCAGTTCTATCGTAATGTCGCGCAGCAATCTCAAGAGAAAAAGCCTGAACCGAATGGTCGTGCCATGAATAAAGCTTTAGAGATGTTTAATGGGCAAGGACGAGGGGCTGATCTGTCATCCGCCAAAGACACAGCCTATGGATTACTGTGTTCGATCACGGAATTTGTGGATCATGAACGACGTGCCATGAGTACCGATCATCGTCTTGATTCAGCTTGGTTTGGTGCAGGCGCAGGTCTTAAGCAACGTGGACTGGAACAGGCTTTATCTTTGATAGCCTAAGCTCATGTAATCCATCCAACCTTAACCCCGCAAGTCTCAACAATCGCTGAGTACAGCACACACGTAACTCTCTGAACCGTACCGGGTTTGTCGGAGACCAACTTTCTTGAGAGAATGTCCCGATGACAAAACCAAAATATACCCCTGAAATCAGAGAAAGAGCGGTTCAATTATTGATTGAATCCGAAAAAGATTATC
>NZ_VOXR01000003.1:0-152732 GCF_013420645.1 Acinetobacter sp. C15 | reverse complement strand
TCGTTATACGCCTTACAAAACTGTAAAGCGTATATTGCAAGAACGGACTGACCGCTACAAGTCGGAACTGACCGACTCAGGCTCTAGTTACACGCTTGGCAACAAGACATTAACAGAGTGCGAATTAGTCCTTGAGTATGTTTGAATACATTTTAAGGAACAGTAATGAAGATGGTTCAGATTTATCTTCTCTAATTAGTCGATTATTTAAAGTCTTAAACCAGTCCCGTGAAGATCGTGAAACAGATTTACCTGACTACTTAGCAGATTTTCCTTATGTAAATGGTGGTTTGTTTAAAGATGATATTCAAGTTCCAAAATTTACTCGTAAATCACGTAGGATTTTAATTGAGTGTGGCGCTGAATTAGATTGGTCTGATATTAACCCTGATATTTTTGGATCAATGTTCCAAGCAGTAGTTCATACAGAACAACGTAGCAATATGGGACAGCACTATACGTCTGTTCCAAATATTATGAAGGTTATTGAACCTTTATTTTTGAATGATCTTTACGAAGAACTAGAAAAAAATCAGAACAGCATAAATAAATTATTGCAGCTACAGCAGCGTTTAGGGCATTTGAAAATTTTTGACCCTGCATGTGGTTCAGGAAACTTTCTTATTATTGCTTATAAAGAGCTTCGTAAGTTTGAAATGGAGCTTTTAAAACGTATTCAAGAGCTTGAACTTGATAAAACAGGTCAGCTTTCAAAACCATTTTCAGTAATTCAAGTTTCTCAATTTTATGGGATAGAAATTGATGATTTTGCTCATGAAATAGCGATTTTATCATTATGGTTAGCTGAACATCAGATGAATATAATGTTTAAAGATGAGTTTGGAGAATTAATTCCTTTATTACCTTTGAAATCTTCAGGGACTATTATATGTGCTAATGCCTTGGCATATGATTGGAATAAAGTTTTAAAAAATAATGGCGAAGAAATCTATATTTTAGGAAATCCCCCATACTATGGAGCTAGAAAGCAAACGGAAAAACAAAAAGCAGAGTTAAAGCAACTTTTTAGCAATACTAATATACCATATGCCAGTGTTGATTATATTTCTGGATGGTTTTATAAGGCATGCAGATATATTAGAGATTCTCAGAGATTCTCCTTTGTTTCTACTAGTTCAATTTGCCAAGGGGAACAGATAAGTAGTTTATGGCCAACTCTTTTAGAAGATTCAGAAATATTTTTTGCTATTCCTTCATTTAAATGGAGTAATAATGCAAAGAAACAGGCTGGTGTTTATTGCGTAATTATCGGTATTTCAAAGAATTACAGTAATGATAAAAAAATATTAAGAGAAAATCTGTGGCAGACAGTACATCGAATAAACCCATATTTAACTGATTCTGCAATCAATTTTGTAAAGAGTCGATCAAAACCATTATCAAAAAATTTACCCGCAATGGGAATAGGTAATAAGCCTATTGATGATGGTAATTATCTTTTTTCCCTAGAAGAAAAAAATGCATTTATTAGAGAGGAGCCTGCATCTGAAGCTTACTTTAGACTATGGTATGGAACACAAGAATTAAAGAATGGGAATCCTAGATATTGTTTACTTGTAAAAGACATCTCTGTAGACATGCTTAATAAGATGCCTAAGACTATAGAACGTATACAAAAGGTTAGGGATTTTCGTTTAGCGAGTTCAAGTGCACCAACAATTCGTTTAGCTGAGACACCTAAAAAATTTCACGTGGAAAACTTTCCAGATAGTGACTATATAGTTATCCCAAAGGTATCACCTGCTGAAATAGAGTATTTTCCAGTAGCATACTTCGATAAATCTATTATATCTAGTGATTTACTCAATGTTGTTGCCAGTCCAGATATTTTCTACTTTGGATTATTATCATCGAAAATGCATATGGTTTGGGCTGCTGCTGTTTCTGGGCGTTTCGGCAATGGAATCAGGTATTCATCTAAGATTTGTTATAATACCTTTCCACTTCCGTCTAAAATTTCCAACGATTTGAAGGAGAAAATAAGAATCCTGAGTCTAGAGGTTATTGAAGAAAGAGAAAAATACCCTAATAAAAATCTTGGTGACTTATATTCTGAGGATATGCCAATTAGTCTACGAGAAAAACATCAACAACTGGATTGTGCAGTGGATTCTATTTTTAGTAAAACTTCATTCATTGATGATAGTGAAAGACTAAAAGTTTTGTTTCAATTATATAATAAAGCAGTAAAGGATTGATATGACTATTAATATTGTAGATATTGAGTACTCTCAAACAGGTGAAAGTACTTCAATAAATAATATGGGGATGCGAGCTATGCAAGCTCGTGCCTTCGAATCTCGTAATAGTCAGTATTTGCTTTTAAAAGCCCCTCCTGCATCAGGTAAATCTCGTGCATTAATGTTTTTGGGTTTAGACAAGATACACAACCAAGGGTTGAGCAAAGTTATTGTAGCTGTACCTGAACGCTCAATTGGCGGTTCATTTGCTAGCACAAAGCTGAGCGAAAGTGGTTTTTTTGCAGATTGGAATATCAAACCTGAAAACAATTTATGTACTGCTGGTGGTGATAAAAGCAAAGTAAAAGCCTTTAAACGCTTTATGGAAGGTACAGATCAAATTTTAGTATGTACTCATGCAACACTAAGATTTGCCTTTGAAGAGCTTGAAGATCATGTATTTGATAATACATTAGTGGCAATTGATGAATTTCATCATGTTTCAGCCGATGCTGACAATATTCTAGGTACTGTTCTTAAATCTTTAATGGACAATACCTCGGCTCATATTGTTGCGATGACAGGTTCATACTTCCGTGGCGATAGCGTTCCTGTACTTACGCCTGAAGATGAAGCGAAGTTTGATAAAGTTTCTTTTAACTATTACGAGCAACTTAATGGCTATAGCTATTTAAAGTCATTAGGCATTGGTTATCACTTCTATAAAGGACGTTACTTTGCAGAAGATGATGAAGGTGTTATCGCAATTGCAGAAGTTTTGGATACCGATAAAAAAACTATTATTCATATTCCAAATGTGAATTCAGGTGAATCAACCAAAGATAAATATGATGAAGTGGATGCGATCCTAGAAATCATTGGTGAGTTTGTCGCTAAAGATCCTAATACGGGCATTATTACCGTTAAACGCCCAGATGGTAAGATTTTAAAAGTAGCAGACCTCGTTGAAGAAGATGGTCGTGATAAAGTCGTTGAATATCTACGTAATATTAAAACTGTAGATGATCTCGATCTAATCATCGCCCTAGGTATGGCGAAAGAAGGTTTTGACTGGCAATTCTGTGAACATGCTTTAACGATCGGTTATCGTGGCTCTTTAACTGAAATTGTGCAAATTGTGGGACGTTGTACACGAGATAGTTCAAACAAATCACATGCGCAATTTACCAATCTTATTGCTCAACCCGATGCACAAGACACCGAGGTAAAGTTTGCAGTAAACAATATGCTTAAAGCTATCACTGCATCTTTGTTGATGGAACAAATACTCGCACCAAACTTCAAGTTTAAAACCAAACGTGATGATGGAGATATTGTTCCACCAGGTACGCTCACAATCAAAGGCTTTAAAGAACCAAGTACAGCAAAAACAAAGGCAATTATTGAAAATGATCTTGTGGACCTAAAAGCAGCGATTCTTCAAGATGCTAAAGTGATTGCAGGTTCAGCAGGTAAGGTTGAGCCTGAAGTGGTGAATAAAGTCCTTATCCCTAAGATTATCCAAACAAAATATCCTGACTTAACGAAAGCTGAACTTGAAGAAGTGAGTCAATATTTAGTCGTTGACTCAGTGATTAGCACAGCAGAAGTCAAAGAAGTTGGTGATAAAAAATTTATTCGTATGGCGGATAAATTTATCAATATCGAAGACCTGAATATTGATTTAATTCAATCTGTGAATCCATTCCAAAAAGCTTTTGAAATCCTATCAAAAGAAGTCACAGTCAATGTACTAAAATTAATTAAGGAAGCAATTGAAGCAACTAAGATTAGTATGACTCAAGAAGAAGCCATTGAGCTATGGCCTAAGTTAAAAGCCTTCAAAGTTCAGTTTGGTCGTGAGCCTAGCCTAGAATCAAACAACTTAATTGAAAAACGATTAGCTGAATGCCTAATCTATATTCGTGAGCAACGTAGAAGAGCTGGAGTGTAATACGTGGAAGATTTTAGCTGGCTTCAAGATATGATTGCTGATGATGACTTAGGTCTTTTAAACGTAAAGAAAAAGACGTCTGGTCTAACGGCTGATGAACAATTGGTCTCTAAATTTAATGAAATTAATAATTTTGTGACACAGCATGGGCGTGTACCTGCTAAGGATATGAAAAACATTTCTGAGTTTATGCTTGCGAGCCGTTTAGAAGCAATTCAAACCAATCCAGAGCAATACATGGCTTTAGCAGATTATGATGAACATAATTTGCTGCCACAACATCAGGATTAAAGATATGTCAGATATTAAATCACTTGAAGATATTTTTAACGATGATGATCTAGGTTTGCTTGATGATGATAAAGATGGTGACATCTTTAAAATTAAGCATGTGCCTGTCCAACGTGCAGCAGCAGATGAAGTTGCTAAACGTAAACGTTGTAAGGACTTTGATCAGTTTGAGCATTTATTTAAAAATGTTCACAGAGAGCTTCGAGAAGGGAAACGTAAGCTCTTACCCTTTAATGATAAGGGTTATCAACTGGTTGAAGGTAATTACTATGTTTTAAACGGCTTATTAGCTTATTTAGCAGATATTAATTTTACTTCCGAAGCGAAAACAGTTGATGGTAAACGTTTTCGTAAAGATGGGCGTACTCGTACTATCTTTGAGAATGGCACTGAATCAACTATGTTGTACCGCTCATTGGCTAAAGTCTTGTATAAAGATGGGCGTATTGTTTCAGAGACCAACGAACAAGAAAACTCTAACTTTTATACTAATTTTGGCGGTATCACTGAAGATGATACATCGACAGGTTATATTTATATTCTGAAATCTAAAAGTACAGATCCACGTATCCAATCATACGATCATCTTTACAAAATTGGTTTCGCCACGACAACTGTTGAAAAACGTATTGCGAATGCAAAAAAAGAGCCTACTTATTTGATGGCTGATGTTGAAGTCATTGCTGAATATCAAGCTTTCAATATTAATCCTCAAAAATTTGAATATTACCTACATGCCTTTTTTGGTGAATCTTGCCTTGATCTATTAGTGGCAGATAAAGATGGTAAAAATCATCAACCGAAAGAGTGGTTTATTGCACCTTTAGAAGTAATTCAACAAGCCGTTGAGTTATTAGTAAATGGGCAGATCATGAGTTATCAATACAATAAGTTTAAGAAAGAGATTGAGTTGAGATAGTGGTATTCTCAAAAGATATTGATAAAACTATATATTGATTTTAATGATTTTTTTGTGTAAATTCACTATGCCTTTGGAGTGGATTATCCAGCTCGCAGAGGGATGCAGTTTGAACTGTCCAGCAGTTTATTGAGAAATATTGTAATAAAGAACTGAACCATCAAGGTTGTTAGTTGTTCCAATAGTATCATTACACAGTTGTTCATCATACTAGCTCCAATAGTATAGCATATTAAGTTAATGCGTTATCCGAAGATGTTTTTCGGTAAAATTAGTGCTGGATTTGAAGAAGTAAGAACATTTTCAGATCAAAGTTTAAAGACTCCGTAAGGGCGTAACGTGGGACGCGACACAAGCCCTTACGGATCTGCTAAATAGGGATTAGCATTGAATTTTGAAAAATATAAAAGTGAAATCTATGATAAAAAACATATTCTAAGAGTTCAGAATAAAAAAATCCCTAAATCAAGAATTCATTTTGATACACCACTTGATGCTCTACACGCTTATTCTCTTGTTTCTCAGCCAGATAATGTGGTTAAACATTGGTTTTTACCTTTTATCGGATTTGAACAACGTACACGAAAAATTAAAAGTCATAATGGTTTAAGTCGTAGAGCTGCTAAAAAACGACCTTTAAGATATGCAGCTAACCAAGACGGTTATATTTATGCCTATTATTCATATCTTCTCACTGAAAAATATGAAAATTTCATAAAAGATACTCCTCTACAAAACTCAGTATTAGCCTATCGCTCATTGGGTAAATCAAACATTGAATTTGCTAAAGAGATTTTTGATTGGATCAGTCAAATAAAGGAATGTAATGTACTCACAATTGATCTATCAAGCTTTTTTGATACTTTAGATCATGGAATACTGAAAGAACAATGGCAGCGTGTTACTGGCGTACCTTGCTTATCTAAAGATCATTATATTGTTTTTAAATCTTTAACTAATTACTCATTTTTAGATATAGAGGAATCTCTGGTCGCTTTAGGATGGCCTGATAAGTCAAAAAGAAAAGAGAAAGATGAAAAAACTCCAAATCCTTTGAGAAAAAAAACTAGCAAGCCTTACCAAGCCCTAGGTGATTTTCGAAGCATTCGAAAAAAACAAGTTACTGATGCTGATGGTGTTATTAGACACCTAATCCAGAAACCAAATAAAATCGATGGGAAAAGATATGGAATTCCTCAAGGTTCTCCTATGTCTGCCATACTTTCAAACATTTATATGTTGGACTTTGACAAATATTGTTGTGAGTTAGCAAATAATTTGGGTGGAATATATAGACGCTATTGCGATGATATTATTATAGTTTTCCCCCAGAACATTCAAATGAGCGATGTTTATAAAACTCTTGAAGAGTTATTGCTTAATCATGGAGGAAAAGAGTTAAAGATAAATCCAAGTAAGGTTGAAAAAATAAAATTTACTTGTATTTTAGGTAAGCTGAAAGCCGTTGACATAGATACTAAAGTGGACAAGCCTCTACAATATCTTGGCTTTATATATAATGGTCAAGAAATTTTGATCAGGTCATCTAGCCTATCAAATTATTATCGACGTTTAATCTCCAAAATTAGAGCATCAAAAAATAAAGCTCGAAGAAATAGCTCAAAAACTTATCGTAGAAAAATCTATCGAATGTATAGCCATTTAGCGCGTAAACAACGTAATTTCATAACTTATACATATAGAGCATCGGAAGTAATGAATGATCTATCTGTTAAGAAGCAGCTATCAAATCATTGGAAAAAAATTCACGAAGAACTTAGAAAGTAAATGAGTCATACTTGAATTCTGAGCAATCAATTTGAAAGATGTCCAAGTAAGCCTTTGAGAAGAAATATTTTAAGAATTTAGAGGGATTTGTTGTCCACGATACTGTCTAGGATCATCTTTCTGTCGAAAAATTATATGAAATTGCAAACACATTAGAAGTTCATGTTAGAGACTTACTTCCTAAATAAAAATATTGATTGCTAAGACGTCAAAAACATCTAAATTTTATTTAATCTCTAGTTAACAGTATCTAAATCCACAAAAATAAAGTAAATTTTCGAAAAATATAAATTTTCGGTAATTTTTATGTGGTCCGATATAGAATCTAAGATAGACTTTTTAAACTATTCTGAAGCATCAGAAATTATTATCAATGTTCTTCAAAATCCTCAAATGTTGCCTATCTCAATAGGCGTATTTGGGTCATGGGGAACTGGTAAATCTACGATCTTAAATCTAATTGAAAACAATCTAGAACATATTGAAAATCATGATGACTATGTAATTATTAGATTTGATGCTTGGTTATATCAGGGTTTTGATGATGCTAGGGCTTCACTATTAGAGGTCATCAATACTGAAATTTCTAAATTAGTTAAACAAGATGAAAAATTATATGAAAAAGCCTTAAGTATTGGAAAAAGAATTAATAAATTGCGAGCTTTAGGTTGGGCTGCTGAGGGCACAGCTCTTGCTTTTGGCGTTCCTACATTTGGTCTACTCTCAAAAGCCATTGATTCTATTGGCAATGGAATCAATGGCAGTGCTGGGGATGAAGATGCACAACACGTCACTGAAGCTATTAATAAAGGAAAAGAAAGCTTAAAAGATATTCTTAATGAGGAAAAAAGTTCAGCACCAAAAGAGATTACAGCTTTAAAAAATGAATTTGAAGATTTATTGGCATCTTTAAACAAAAAAGTTATTGTTTTTGTTGACAATTTAGATCGATGTCTTCCAAAGCAGACAATTGAGACTCTTGAATCTTTAAGACTATTTCTATTCATGAAGAATACAGCTTTTGTTATAGCTGCTGACGAAGAAATGGTGAGATTTGCTGTCAAAGATCATTTTAATGGGATAGATGAAAGACATATAACCGACTATCTAGATAAACTTATTCAGTTTCCTGTAAAAGTACCTCGTATTAGTACAAGAGAAGTGCGAGCTTATTTATTCTTATTGTATGCATCTATCCATGAAAACTATGCAACAGAAACAGCTAAACTAGAAAATCTTCGAAATGGATTGGAATCAAATCTGAGGCTTTCTTGGAAAGATGATCCAATTAAGGTTAAAGATGCCCTTGCCTTATTAGATGAACAGGCAGTTGATACACTTAATCTCTCTAACAACTTTTATGTCTCTGATCGTATAGCACATCTTCTAGCTGAGAATAAATACATTGAGGGTAATCCACGAATTGTAAAAAGAATGCTTAATGTCATTAGTATGCGTCAAATGATTGCTAGCGCTAGAAAAATGCCTAACGATATTGGGTTAATCACCAAAATGGCTTTATTCGAAAGATGTTGTAATTCAAAAAGTGTCTCTCTTTTATACAATACAATTAACAGTTCATCAGATGGTAAACCTAAAATATTAGAAGAATTAGAAGAATTAACAAATGATATAGATACATTTAAAAGTAAGTTACCGAAGGAATGGGAAGAACATCATGATTTCTTATTTAGTTGGTTTAGCCTAGAACCAAAGCTAAAAGGTGTAAACCTTAGACCTTTAGTATATTTGAGCAAAGAGACTGTACCTTTAAGAACTATAACAAAAGGCTTATCTAGTGATGGTGAAGCTGCATTAAAAACTTTATTGAAAGTTACGAATTCTTCTTCCAAAGCAGCAATTCAAGCTATTGGGAATATTCCTGTAGGTGAAGAGTCATTAGTTATGAATCTAATATTAGATGAATTAAATAAACATACTCATTGGGGGGCAAAACCAAATGGCTTCATAGGCGCATTTTTATTAGCTAGAGAACTAGAAGATACTAGACCTCAGTTTATACATTTCATGAACACGGTCATGGTGGAAAAAACTCCATGGTTTAGCCTATTGATAAGTAAAGAAAAATGGTTTCCAAAAAATTAAGGGGGATATAAATTATGGGAACATCTACCTCAAGTAAAGGGCCAGGTAGTAAATCACCATTAGTGCCTTCATGGGCTGATAATGATGGTCAAGGTCCAGGTAACAATCAATTAGAACAACGTTTCAGAGGATTTCGAGCTGCCTTAGGACAAGCCGCTTCAGCTAGCGGGGGAAATACAAATAGTCTAAAAAAAGCTCTTGGTCATTATGCAAAGAGTGCTACTGGTGGTAAATCTAATGGAGCTAGACGATTTAGCTCTATGGTGGGAGCCGGCGGTAGTTTATTTGATACCTTAAAGTCTTTGCAATCAGGTTCAGATACTAAGTTTCTAAATCTTTCTGATTTACAAGGGCAACCTGTAGATGTCGTAATTGATCAAATCATTGATTCTATTATCGATATTAACGGAGACTCAGAGCGTATTAGAGCTGCAATGAATGAAGCTCTAGCAGAGGCTTTAGATGGATTCTCGACTTTCGATTTTTCAAAAATTACCGATGATATTATTGTAGATATGATGATTAATTATCTCACCCAATGTATTTTTGAACAAATTATTCTAGATTCGAAAACAGCATTAGATAAAGCTGATACACCAGAAAAAGTAGAAATGATTGAATCAAGCCTATTGGAATTAATTAAAACATCAGTTGATTTGAATTTTGGAATACATTTAGAAAACATCAATACACTTAACAAACAAGATATTGAAACAATACAAAAAAATGCGATCCAAGATATTTGGAGTGAATGGGAGGATAACTTAAATGATTGAGCTCTATTTTGATACAGATAACACTCAGTTACCTCCTTTATCAGATAGTTTGATTCCTGTTCATCTATATGGTTCCCCAGCACAAAATGGTCAATATGCAAGTATTGGTCGCCCTTTATTGAATGAAATAAAAAGGATCAAAGAGGATTTAGATGAAACTGCATTAGATTTTTTGACTATAGCTATGGCCATTACTGCAGCTGATACATTTGTTGAGAGAAACAAACAAGCTGAAGATGGATGGTGTCGAGAATTTAAGCTTTCAATTCCACTTATCAATCCAAATCTATGGCTTCCACAAATTGAATTATTGAAAGAAATTATGCACTTTTTGAGTGGAGACTTGTGGCATTTTCAATTTAGGACAGGAAGTTTTGTTTGGCCAGATAAGATCAAACGTGGTCGTAAAATACCTCTAGCTGGGCATGACTCTGCATGTCTTTTTTCAGGTGGATTAGATAGTGCTATTGGCATTATTGATTTAACCTCGAAAAATATTAACCCTGTGTTAATCAGTCATGCTTATGCTAGAGATAAATCTAAACAAGATAATCTATATAATTTATTGGGTTTGAAAAATTCGAAATTTCAAGTTATTGCATATCCAAGAAAGGCTGGTGATATTCCAACTGACGTACAAATGAGGACAAGAAGTTTTAATTTTATAGCTTTCGGCGCATTAATCAGTACCGCAATCAGCCAACATCATCAAGCAGGTAAAGTAACGACCTTATATGTGCCAGAAAATGGTTTGATCTCTATTAATCCACCTCTTACTCCTCGCCGAATTGGTTCTTTGAGCACTAGAACAACTCATCCTCATTATATGAACCTCTTAAACGAATTGTTTAAGCGAGTTCATTTACCAGTGTTTTTAGAAAATCCTTACCAGTTTATGACTAAAGGTGAGATGATGCAAAACTGTTCAAATAAGATAGTTTTGAAGCAGATTGCCAAAGATACGGTGTCTTGTGGTAAGTGGAAAAGAACAGGAATTCAGTGCGGCAAGTGTGTTCCATGTATAATAAGAAGAGCCTCGTTCAATTCAGCAGCTATACCTGATCAAACAGTAGATTACGTTTATAAACACTTGGATTTAGTAATAAAAGATCCAGATAATCGTGATGATCTTATGTCAATGATTCTAGCTATTAGAAAATTGAAAAAGGCAAGAAACCCTAATATTTGGATCTCTAAGTCAGGAGCATTGCCTACTGATTTACATATCAGAAATCAAATTTTAGATACAGTGGTTCGAGGATTTAAAGAAGTCGAAGACTATTTAAAGTCACAATCTTTAGGTGTTAATATTTGATTTACCCTTACATTGATTTCCATTGCCATTTAGATTTATATGATGATCCACATGCAGTAGCGAAAGCATGTGGAGATTCTAAAAGTTATATATTATCTGTAACAACAACACCTAAAGCGTGGTTTGGGACAGATAAATTAACTCGTCATGGTTCAAGAATCAAAACAGCATTGGGTTTACATCCTCAAATAGCTCATGAACGTTATGACGAACTTGGGCTATTTGATTCATTAGTTGATCAAACTAGATACATTGGTGAAATCGGACTAGATGGTTCACCCAACTTCCGAAAACATGCGGAAATACAAAAAAAGGTTTTTTCACATATATTAAAAAAAACTAATAGCGGATCAGCTAAAATTTTAACAATACACAGTCTTAGAGCAATAAAACCTGTTATAGAACTCTTAAATGAAAATTTTGATAACGGTATACCAGTGCTCCATTGGTTTACAGGCAATCTTTCTGAGTTAAGAGAGGCTTTGAAAGCTGGATGTTGGTTTTCAATAAATGAGCGAATGTTAAAAACAGAAAAAGGACGACAGTTAGTTCAGCATATACCAAAAAATCTGATCCTTACGGAAACCGATGGTCCATTCATTGTGAAAACAGGTACTCCTTTATTGCCAGGTCAGGTTCAACCAGTTATTAATGAACTTGCGGACTTATGGAGGAGTAATTCAAATGAAGCTGCTGCTCAAATTTATGAAAACTTTAAGTATCTTCTAACTAATAATTAAGGTGGTATCTATTCATAGGCTCTATTTATTATTTTAATCTCTGTTGGCTCATAAGGAACAGGTGGTTCAGTTGGAATAAGGTAAGCGTCCGCTGAGCCCCACTTTTTCTAACTCATTAATACCGCGATAGTGTCCACTAAATTTTAAGTGGACACCTATTTATGGATTTAAAGACAGTTATAGACAGCACACCAACGCTAAAAAAGCCTCGTCGAACCTTCACGGCTGAATTTAAACATCAACTTATTCAGCAATGCCAGCAGCCAGATACATCAGTGGCCAAGGTCGCAATGCAACATCAGATCAATGCCAATCTGTTGCATAAATGGATTCGTCAATCCAGATCAATACCCCCTGCATTAACAACCCCATCTAGTCCACAGACTGACTTTCTTCCGGTCATGCTTCACCCGACTCCAGCCAAACAAGACACACCTCCGCCATCTGTGCCGGAGAAGAATGCTGTCGCTCATATCAGAATTCCACTGCATCAGAAACAATGTTCTGCAAGAGATCAGGTGATCGAAATCGAATGGCCAGTGGAATCGGCCAAGGAGTTGCTGCTTTTACTTCAGGGCTTGATCAAATGATCCGTATCGATGAAATCTGGCTCTCTACCCAGCCCATGGACATGCGTGCGGGTATGGATACGGCTATGGCGCAGATCATGAAAGCCTTTGGCTCGATCAAACCGCATTGCGCCTACCTGTTCTGTAATAAACGTGGTCATCGTATGAAAGTACTGGTACATGATGGACTGGGCATCTGGCTGTGTGCCCGGCGGCTGGAAGAGGGCAAATTTCACTGGGCTCAAGTTCACCAAGGTGAAACCGTGGCCCTCAGCCCGGAACAGTTACAGGCACTGATCCAAGGTTTGCCCTGGCAGCGCATTGGACGACAGCAGGTGGTGACGATGCTTTAAACCAGGCTGTTCCATTCTACTATTCTCCAAACGTTCTATTTCATTCTTCTCATGACCTCAGGCATACTGCGGTCATGAATACGCTGCCTGACTTAAGCCAACTGACCCATGAACAACTGCTGGAATTCACCAGGCAGTTGGCGATGCAGCATCAGTCTCTGGCACAATCAAATCAAGAATTAGAAAAATCAAACCAGCAATTAGATGCCAGAGTTCAACATCTTGAAGTCACCAATCAGCAATTAGATTCTAAAGTTCAACATCTTTCTATTCTCAATCAAAAATACGAGCATGAACTCGTACTATTTAAACAGCACAAATTCGGCAGTAAAAACGAACATCTCACTGCAAAACAAATCCACCTGTGGGATGAAGCGGTTGAAGAAGATATTGCCGCGGTTGATCTAGAACTGGAACGGCTAAATGCAGATAAAACCGATGCAGTGACACACAAAGCCAAAACCAATAAACCTAAACGTCGACCACTGCCAGATCATCTGCACACCATCCGTATTGAGCATGAACCTGCATCAACCCAATGCAGTTGTGGCTGCCAGTTACGTCGTATCGGCGAAGATATTAGTGAAAAACTGAATTTCAGACCGGCACAGTTCTATAAGGAACAGCATGTGCGTGGCAAATGGGTCTGTGATCAGTGCGACACCCTGACTCAGCAAGCGATGCCTGCCTATGTGATTGATAAAGGCATTGCTTCACCTGAACTGCTTAGCCATGTGCTGGTTTCCAAATACGCTGATCATTTACCCCTGTACCGTCAGCGCCTGATCTATCAGCGGGCGGGTATTGATCTTTCCAGATCAACGTTATCTGACTGGATTGGCCGCTGCGGGGTGGAACTGGAACCTCTGGCCAATGCCTTAAAAGAGGTAGTGCTGCAACAGCAGGTGCTGCATGCAGATGAAACACCAGTCACCATCATGCGGATGGGTGAGAATGATAAAAAACCGAAGAAAGGTTATGTCTGGGCCTATGCCACCACACAGTACAATCCAGTTCAGGCGGTGATCTATGACTTTCAGGATAGCCGTTCTGGTCAGCATGCTGAAGAGTTCCTGAAAACCTGGCAGGGTCATCTGGTCTGTGATGATTACAGTGGTTATAAAGCACGCTTTAAATCAGGCCAGGTCATTGAGGTAGGCTGCATGGCCCATGCACGTCGTAAATTCCATGAACTGCATGTAACTGGGAAAAGTCAGGTTGCTGAACAGGCCTTAGTGCTGATTCAGAAACTGTATGCGATAGAAGCCGAACTCAGGAAAAAGACCGATGGTACAGCAGAACATCGCCGCGAATACCGGCAACAGCATAGCCAACCGGTGATGCAACAACTGTATGAATGGCTCAACCAACATTATCTGACGGTGCCATCGAGTTCTCCCACCGCCAAGGCCATCAATTACACTCTGAAGCGTTGGCCAGCTTTAAGCCGCTATCTGGATGATGGCAATCTACCAATTTGCAACAATTGGGTCGAGAATCAGATGCGACCTTGGGCCTTAGGACGCAAGAACTGGCTGTTTGCTGGCTCACTGCGCAGTGGTCAGCGAGCGGCGAATATCATGACTTTAATCCAGTCAGCAAAGCTGAATGGACTGGATCCGTATGCCTATTTAAGTGATGTGCTGAAAAGGTTACCGACACATAAAGTGACCCAACTAGAAGAATTACTGCCACACCAGTGGCAACCCGATCAAAATTAAAAAATAGGTATGGGGTTCAGCGGACGCTTACGGAATAAGAAATAATTTTATTATTTCACCCACATTAATTTTTTTAATTTATCTTCGACGGCTTAAAGTGTAAATTTATGAACGATTTTTTGCGGTATTTATAGTTAAATTTACGAAAAATAAATTAATTGTAAATTTATAATTTTTATTTTCATTTTAAACAATGTCTTAGGTGTTTAAATATTTTTTTAAGTAAATATAACCATACAATACAGAACAGGCTTTTGAACATTATGACGATAATCTAGAGCATGCTCAGTGGTTGTCAATGATGTATCCACGCATAGTTTTGCTAAGAGAATTATTAGAAAATAAAGGCATTTTTTGCGTTATTTTAAGTGATCACCAAGTGCATTACATGAAAGTTTTATGTGATGAAATTTTTGGAAGAAGTAATTTTATTAATGAAGTTAGTTTGAAAATGAAACAAACTGCTGGAGCTTCAGGTGGTGGAGAAGATAAGCGACTCAAGAAAAATATTGAGTATTTACTAATATACTCAAAAGATAAAAACTTTTTTAGTAAGTTTAATGAAATCCTGGAAGAGGAAAATTTATTCGATTTTATCGAAGAAATGAAGGAATCAGGAAAAAGTTGGAAATACACCAGGGTTCTGGAAAGTACAGGTGAAAAATCATTCTATAAGACAATATATGATGGTAAAGGAGATGAAATAAAAGTTTTTCAACACGTTAATCCAATCTTTACTCCTATTAGTGTAATAGCTGCGAGAGAAGGTATTTCTGAACAGCAAGTATACATTAAGTATTTTGAGAAAGTTTTTCGAGATACGAATGCGCAGAGTTCAATTAGAACAAGGGTTATGGAGTCTTTAGAAGTAGAACAAGATCTAGTTAGTATTGAGTATGTACCTAAATCTGGTAGATCTAAAGGGAATATGACGACTGTTTATTATAAAGGTAGAAATTGTGACCAAATAGCATGGTTAAGTGATATAGCCTATAAAAAAGGTAATAGATTAGTCAAATTATCTAAACTTGGAACGTATTGGGACGGTTTTCCTCTTAATAATTTAACAAAAGAGGGAGGGGTAAGATTTCCGAATGGAAAAAAGCCAGAAGCGTTGATACAGCGAGTCTTAGAGCTCTGTACACAGCAAAATGATCTAGTTTTAGATAGCTTTTTGGGCTCAGGAACAACTACTGCTGTTGCTCACAAAATGGGGCGCCGATATATAGGTATTGAAATGGGGCCACAAGCAAATACACATGTAATCCCACGTCTTAGAAATGTTATTGGCGGTGAAGAAGGAGGCATTTCTAAATCTGTAAATTGGAAAGGTGGTGGCGGTTTTAGCTTCTTAAGCTTAGGTAGTCCTGTATTTGATGATCAAGGATTTTTAAATGCCGATGTGAAATTTAAAGACCTTGCAAGCTATGTTTGGTGGCTTGAAACGAAAACAGCTCTAAATCAAACGGAGAGCTTTGATAATCCATATTTAGGCACACATGACGGTGTTGCTTACTATCTTCTCTATAACGGCATTTTAGGTGATAGACGTCCGAATAGCGGTAATGTCTTAACACTATCTATTTTAAATTACTTAAATGAATGTCATGCACATGAAGGTAAACGAGTAGTTATAGGCGAAGCATCACGTCTTGGAGATGCCCGACTTGAAGCTCTAGACATTGAGTTTAAACAAATTCCATATTCGCTTTATGGCAACCAAGCTCAGTAAGGATTGCGTATGTCACTTAAATTAAAACAGTATCAAATAGATTCTTTAAAAGCATTAGAGCAATTCTTTACTTTGGCAGCATCATTAGGGGCGGAGAAAGCATTTAAACGCTGCGTAGGCGAAAATATTGCTTATAACGACCGATTGGGGGGAATACCAAGCGTATGCCTACGTGTACCTACAGGTGGCGGTAAGACGCTGCTTGCAGCGCATAGTATTCCTAAAGTAGCACAGAGTTATGTGAATACTGAGAGTCCTATTGTATTGTGGCTTGTACCAACAGATATGATTCGACAACAAACACTCGCTGCACTTGCTAATGTAAATCACCCCTATAGACAAGCCTTACAAAGCTATTATGGCGATCGCATTAAAATATGTGACATTGAAGGGCTTCAATCACTAAACAAGCATGATGTTGGGCAATCGTGTATTGTCATTGTGACCACTATTCAAATCTTCAATATTGATAAAGAAAAGACCTATCAGCGCAATGCCTATGCTTTTGATGAATCCTTGAGTGAACACTTTACTCAATTGACTCCACAACAAGCCGAAAGTATGGATAAAGTAACGGCTGATACTTTGCAGTATCAACCATTCCTAACTGAAAAAGATATTGGTCGTGTGAAGCATTCATTAGTCAATTTCTTTAACTTGCATAGACCAATTATTGTTGTGGATGAAGCGCATAAAAACCGTGGTGGAAAAACATTCTTCCCAACATTGAAGCGTCTCAATCCAAGTTGCTTAGTAGAGCTGACAGCAACACCAAAAGACAATAATGTTCTTTACTCAGTTTCTGCTGCACAATTGAAAGTGGCAGAAATGATTAAGCTGCCAGTCGTATTAACTGAACATCCACATAGTTGGCAAGATTGTATTCGTGATGCGCTGATTCAACGACAAAAATTAGAAGTGCTTGCACAAAGTGAAAAAGAATATATTCGCCCAATTTTATTGATCCAAGCCCAAGATAAAAATGGTGAAGCGAATGTAGATGCTGTAAAGCAACACTTACTAGATGAGTATGAAAATATCACTGAAGACTGGATTGCGATTTCTACAGGGCAAACCAAAGAGCTAGAAGATGAAAATCTCTTTAGCCCTCAAAGTAAAGTCAAAATTGTGATTACAGTCGAAGCACTGAAAGAAGGTTGGGATTGCTCATTTGCCTATGTACTTGCGAGTTTGCAAAATATCAATTCTGCAACTGATGTAGAGCAGTTGTTAGGTCGTGTCTTACGTATGCCGTATGCAAAACTACGTCAGAATGATGAACTCAATAAAGCATATGCACACATTGTCTCAAGTTCCATTGCTCAAGCCACCATGCTTCTTAAAGACCGTATGGTGCAAAATATGGGCTTTGATAAATGGGAAGCGGAAGCCTCGATTGTGGCAAATCCACAACCTGAACTGGATTTAGGAACTACAGGTCAAGGGACTACTCAACCAAAGACTCCTGAAGTCATGGTCTCTATTCCATTTGTTGTTACACCTGAACTTATTCCTACTAATTTACAACCAGCGATTCAAACGAGAGAAAATAGCCAAGGTACGTCCTTAATTATTAATAAAGGGACAACTGACGAAGAGTTTGATCAAATTGAACAAGTTGTAATTGAAAAAGCGACGCCGAAACAAAAGACTCAAATACAAGAAGTTTTCAAAGAAGCTCGTGCTGAGCGACAAGCACATCAAGCACCTGAAAATTGGAATGCCACATTTACGCTTATTCCGCAATTAGGCTTATTCGTTGATGGTGAATGGCAAGTTGCAGACAAAGAAACAATAGAAGATTCGGTTGAATGGAATCTTTTGGATTATCCAGTTCAATTAGAAGGTTTTAACATACGTGAAACTGTGAATAGCTTTGCAATTGATCTAAATCTTGAAGAAGAGCAATTGAGTTATGAATTACTCAATAGCCAACAGATTCAATTTGACGATATGCCAACACCAATCACCGAAAATGATTTGTTGAATTGGTTAGATCGAAAAACAAGAAGGGCAGGATTAACGCAAATTCAGCTAAGAGCATATTTAACCAAGCTCATTAGTCACTTGTTGAATGAGCGTAGATTTACACTGACGCAACTACATCGTGCTCAATTCCAATTGTCACTGGCGGTTTCTCGTGAGCTTGACCGACTATTTGAACTTGCTCGTAAACAAGCATTTCAAAGTGATTTATTTGCAGAGTTGAAAGTGGCAGAAGAATCAAAACTAGAAAATAGTTTTGAGTTTAAGCGTGGAATCTACCCAGTTAGAAAGCCTTATCGTGGTAGCTATAAGTTTAAAAAACATTTCTATGCTCAGATTGATGATTTAAAAGAAAAGACTGAATCAGGAAGGATTTCTGAAGAGTTTAAATGTGCTCAGCTCTTGGATATGCATCCTAAAGTAAAATATTGGGTACGTAATATTCCTAAGCAACCACATACTTCGTTCTGGTTACCAACAGAGAAAGATTACTTTTACCCTGATTTCGTTGCAGAGTTAGTTGATGGTTCAATCTTTGTTCTGGAGTATAAAGGCGGACATTTAGATACTGCTGATGATGCTCGAATCAAGAATGCTATTGGTAAGCAGTGGGCTAAAAATAGTGATGGTAAACGATTATTCTTAATGGCAAAAAATCAGGATGAAGTTGGACGTAGTTTGGAAGAGCAAATGAACCAAATCTTATTAGCCTAATTTAAGGGTGTTATATAAAACAGCATTATAAGATGCTGTTTTATATGGTTGTAATTGTATTTAATAATATTTTTATGTGGGGGACGAATGTTTATATCGACTATTGAGATCGAGAATTTTCGAAATTTTAAGCATCAAACAATAAATTTTAATGAGGGGGTAAATGTAATAATTGGTCATAATAATGCTGGAAAAACTAATTTATTGACCGCCCTTTCATTAGTTATCAATCCTGATAAAAATAAACGCTTAGATGTAGATGATTTTAATAAAAATGTTGAATTTTCAGAGTTAAAGATATGCCCTCCTAAGATAAGTATTCAAGTCACTTTAAAAAAAGGATGTGATTCTTTACCAGATGATTTAGCTATGGTTGCGAATTGGTTAACTAAGCTAGAATCTGATTTTGAGGCTAAATTGACTTATGAGTTTTTTCTTCCAGAAAAGGAATTATCTAAATATATTGTAGCCATGTCAGAAATTGATGAAACTGATAAAAATTGTCGAAATACTGCATGGAGAACAATTAGAAATGAGTTTATACGACTTTATTCTTATAAAATTTATGGTGGTGAAATTGCCAATCGTACTGTAGCAGATGGGGAATCACTCAATAAATTTGATTTTCAATTTTTAGATGCCATCAGAGATGTTGAAAGAGACATGCTGACTGGGAAAAATACATTATTAAAAAATGTATTTGATTTCTTCATGGACTATGACATTAAATGTGATTCGATCCAAGAAGAAGACAAAATAATTGAAATAAAAACGAGGAAAAAGAATTTTTTAACACAAATAGAACCTGTAATAGAGTCTATTCATGAGCGAATGAAATTAGGGAAAAAACAAATATTATCCTATGCTGATGGAACAGGGGCTTCATTTAATAAGGCAATACCTAATTTTGAAGGTAATATTTCAGATGTCGAAATGTTTTCATTTTTAAGATTAATAATTGAATATGAAACAGGGATTAAGATACCAGCATCACACAACGGGCTAGGTTATAACAATTTAATTTTTATGTCTTTATTGCTTGCAAAAATGCAAGTTAATGCTGACGGAAAGTATATGGGCGATAATGCAAAAGTATTTTCGACATTAGTTATTGAAGAACCTGAGGCCCATCTTCATCCAGCAATGCAATATAAGTTTCTACAATTTTTAAAGAAAAATAAAAAAGAAGGAAAAGTACGACAAATTTTTGTAACCTCACATTCTACCCATATCACATCTGCAGTTTCACTTTCAGAAATTATTTGTTTGTATAAGCACGCAGAAGATACAAAAGTTAGCTATCCCGATAAGGTTTTCCCTAGTGATGGAAAGAGTAAGAGATATATACAAAGGTTTCTAGATGCTACGAAATCAGACATTTTATTTGCTCAGAAGATTTTGTTTGTAGAAGGTATTGCTGAGCAGTTATTAATGTCTATCTTTGCTAGATATCTTGGTAAATCATTAGAAGATCATCATGTTGCTGTAGTTAATGTTGGTGGAAGATACTTTACTCATTTTCTCCATTTATTTGATAGTAATAAATCAAATACAATCTATAAGAGAATCGCATGTATTACAGATATTGACCCTGAGCGTAAAAAAATAAAACCTACAGCTTCTACAGCTTCTACAGCTTCTACAGCTTCTACAGCTTCTACAGCTTCTACAGCTTCTGATGATTCGTCAGATGAAAAGTTAAATTATCAAAAATGTTATCCATTTGAGTTTGGATTAAATTTACTTGAATTTGAATACAAACAAAATACGTGTCCTAGTGATTACAGTGCACATCCTAATATTTCCTTCTTTAGCCCAGATGATATTTTAGGAAAAACATTGGAATACGAGATATTAAGAGCAAATCCTACGGCAGAATTTTTAGTGACGGATTTTATGTCAAATCAGGGTGAAATTAAAAAATTGATGGTAGCACATAAAGAAGATAAGTCTCTTGACGACATTATTGCTCTTTTGAAAGTTAAAAATGATGAAAATAAGCGCATTATTGAAAGTATCCAAGCTAATACAAAACCCGAATGGACAAATGATAATAAAATCCAAGCTATCATAGCTTCACGTTATCTGAATTCTGTAGGAAAAGGTGAGAATGCTTTAGAATTAGCACGAATATTAGAAGAAAATTTGGAAAAAAAAGGCACAGCTGATTTTGAAGATTTTATTGTCCCTGCTTATATTAAGGAGGCAATTGAATTTTTATGTCAATAATACAGATAGATTCAAATAAAAAGCTTGAGGATATTGAACACCATTTTAAAGTGAGTGCAGGCCCTGGAGCAGGTAAAACACATTGGTTAGTTGGACATATTAAGCATGTGCTTCATAACTCAAGTAGACTTAATAAAATACGAAAAATTGCATGTATTACTTATACTAATATTGCAGTTGAAACTATTTCGACTAGGTTAGGTACATCAGCAACTCAAGTTGATGTTTCAACAATTCATAGCTTTCTTTATCGTCATATAGTTAAACCATACATTTTTTTAATAGCTAATGAGTATGGGTTAAATTATTCTAAATTAGATGGTCATGATGATTTAAATCATTCATACAGTAAAATAAATAATTGGTTAGAATTAACAGGTCAAAAATATTTTACTAAGGAGCGAAAAAAGTTAATAGATGCTTTGGACTCTGTTCAATGGCAGTTACAAGAAAATGGTGAAATAAATTTACGCCTTCCTGTTAATAAACCTTATTTGGGTAAAATTACTCATTTGTCCATTAAAAAAAATAGTTATATTGAGTATCGTAAGCAACACTGGAGTACTGGTAAAATTCATCATGATGATGTTTTGTTTTTTAGTTATAAGTTGATTGAGAAATTCCCATATATTTTAGAAGTGCTTAGAGCTAAATTTCCATATTTTTTCATTGATGAATTTCAAGATTGCAATCCTATTCAACTGGCAATTATCAAAAAAATTGCAGAATCAGAGACTATTATTGGAGTTATAGGTGATGCTGCTCAATCTATTTACGAATTTCAAGGTGCTGTACAAGATCAATTCAATACTTTTAGTTTATCTGGTATTAAAAAATATGAGATAAGTCAAAATAATCGTAGTACAACTAAGATTGTTAATGTTTTAAATCGAGTCAGAACTGATATTACTCAAATTCCATTTAGACAAATAGATGGTGATTCTCCTTATTTAGTTGTTGGTAACCAAAATCAAGTAATAAAAGTTATCAGAGATAATTATGGTATTCGAGATTTTTGTAGTCTTTCACGCTTAAATGTTGAGTCCAATGCGCTTAAAATTGAACTTGATAGTACTTCGATAGTACATAATTTATTAGATAGTCTAGAGGATGATAGTAATTCAGAAAGAAGAAGAATTCTGATTTGTAGTGTAAAGGCTATTGAATTCGCTAGAGAGAAAAAATTTAAAGACTCCTTCAAAGAGTTGTCCAAAATTTTTCCTTTAAATAGCTTTCCATTAAATTTTTCTTTGGCTTACTTATCCAATATTCTAAATGAATATGATGATTTTAAAGAAAAAAGCTTAAGTTACTTTATTGATGTTTTGAGAAAGCATTCAGGACTTAAAATTGCGAAATTAGGGAAAGGAAAAGCCAAAGATTTATATGATACGCATATATATAATCAACTTAGCGTATGCGTAAATATCCCAGATGATATGAGTTTAAATAAAACAATTCACAAATCAAAAGGAGATGAGTTTGATAATGTTGTATTGTTCCTTAAAAGCGAAAATGATCTTGAGTTTATAACAAATCCACAGTTAACGATAAAAGAAGAGCATCGTATAAATTACGTTGCTATCAGTCGTGCTAAAAATAAACTTTTTATTTCAGTACCATCATTAGTAGCAGCTGAAGAGCCTAAGTTTAAAGAACACTTTGAAATTATTAGATGTTAAGAATACACTGCTAATTGAAAAATTTCTGTTAACTATAACCATTTACTGGTTATAGTTAATTTTACAGATATACCAAGTTTTTTTACCTGTAGGCGTATGTACTTGGATCTCATCATCTACTGACTTCCCTAAACAAGCTTTTGCTATGGGAGCTTGGAGGGATATATAGTCTTTACGCCCATAAATTTCTTCATCGCCCACAATGCGAAACTTAATAGTCTCACCCTCGTCATTTTCTAATTCAACCCATGCTCCAAAATAAGCTTTTCCATCTTGTTCAGGGCTATATTCGACCTTATGAGCTACCTCAAAAAGTTTGGTTAAGTATCTAATTCTGCGGTCAATTTCACGTAGTTTTCTTTTGTTATAGTGGTAATCTGCGTTTTCAGACCGATCGCCGAGACTGGCAGCCCATGAAACGATCTTAGTAATTTCTGGGCGTTCTTTACGAACCAAATCATTTAGTTCATCTTGTAAGCGTTGGTAGCCTTCAGCGGTCAGTAATTTACGATTCAAGACAAGTACTCCAAAGCCTTGCGTAAGGCATCCAATGTTGAAACTTTAAAAACAGGCTTATTTGATTCATCTACAAGCTCACCAAAATGAGTTGGCTTTAAATTCCACTTTTTTTGAAAGTCTGTAGAAAGTAAATATTGTAACGCTCGTACTTCTTGTTCAGAAAGCTTAAAAGACTGATGCGATGACATACTCTTATGATCATAAATATCAATTCGTTGTTTTGGAGGAATGATTTCACGAATGATTTGCTGAGCTTCTTTTAACTCAGATGCCATGATGCGGACGAGTAATTGATGTTTTGGATTTTGTATTTCTTCAATCCAATCATTCTCACTTTGCGATGGTTTTCGTAACTTAGGTTTTTGAGTTGACAGATCTGCAAAGCATTGAATTAGAGCTCTGTATTTCTCACCGGTTTTATTTCTGATACTTTGAGCCTTGGGAACACCACGGTTACAACCTAATTTAGCAATTGTGCTGATCGAGAAGTCATGAATTCCACGTTCCTGTTGTTCAGTACATATCTCATAGATTGCATCAAGGGATTGCTGAACTTTAAGTGATGAGCCAACTTTTAATTTATTCAATAACTCTTCAGGATTCATGGCTTGCCTCAATCAAAGTAGGTGAATTATGAAGAATAAGTTCAATTTCTGATTTTTCAATCAGTTCATACTCTGGAAGTTCAATGAGTTTAATTTCACCATCCATAACTTTTTGTACCTTATCCCACGATTTGAGACGGCTCATTAGAAGTTTAAAAATTTGATTCCCTGCACTAAGTTGTTGTTCTTTTGACAACATAAATAAATTTGGCATAATTTCATTAAACATCGCCATCTTGTCAATCAGTTGTGTTCGAGGGTAAATCGCTTGATCCGCATTACATGACTTATAAATCATTGCATTGTCGCAAACTTCCTGTAATTGTTGATAATGGCTCACTTCTTCCATCTCTAATACCAATTCAGCATTTGGGGCTGTAATTAAGGAAAGCTTTGTATCACCCTCCATAGTAGGGCTGTTATTAATGAGCTTATGGCATTTGGTGATATGACTATATGCTGCTTGAATATCACATAAGAGCATATCTAGTTTTTTTGCAGCAGTTTCGTATTCAGATTCAAAATTACGTAATTCAGTTTCTAATTTTGCTCTATTTTCAGCGCCATTAAATTTCAATTGCTTTAAATTGGCGATATATTCTTCTTTCTCTAGGTTGTCAATTTCTTGATTAATCTGATTTATTTGAATTTGGAGTTTAGAACAAATTTCAGATTGATCATTTGACTGTAGCAAAATTTCATTAGTGATTGCTAATAATCCGCCAATAAAGGCTGGACCAGTAATAAAATGTCGGCATCGTATGCAATTTTGGACTCCGAGATAACCTTGGGGAGTTGGGGTATAAAATGAACTGCTTTTAATTAAATCTCCGCCATCGTCACAGCGTGAGGCTGCAAATGGACAAATTCCATAGTCTCTAAATATATAGTTTCCTACAGGTACATCATTCGATAACGCTTGCAATAATTCTAAGTTGTTTCCAATTAATTGATTTTTAATGCTTTCAATTTTATTTTGTTCAATTGTTCTTTGGATGGATTCCGCTTCTGATTTTAGTGCTATTTTCTCGCCTTCTTCTAGTCGTGTTCTAATCTCTTGGTTGGAAACTTTACAATAGTAGATCGACATGATGACAGAGCTATGCCCGACAATTTTCATCACGATTTCTATTGGCATACCCATTTCTAGGACATAGGCTGTAATAAGGCTAACGCGCATACTATGAGGCGTATATTTTGATTTATAGCAACCTAATGTTGCTGGGTTTCCTTCCAAAGTCGCTAACATCAAATTTGATGGTTGAATATGAAATAAAGCAGCAGCAAGCCTAGGGGTGAGTGCATTCGTTACAGTTGCTGGTTCAAAATCATTGAAACGCCTAAATAAAAAACAGTTAATGCCTTTGGCTTTTCTTTGTAATTCATTCAAATTTGTTCTTTGGCAATCCAGCCAAGCACTTGGATAAGAGATTGGATTATATTTTTGTTGCCATTTTCTTAACTTGACTAACCAATAAACTAAGTCGTCTGGCATCCAAGGAATTGTATAACCCTGTCCATTATTATTTGTTTTATTGGTGGTGGTAAACATGCCAACTTGTCCATCTGGCATTTTTTTAATAAAGGATTGTTCCTTGGTTAATCCTGAAAGTGGAGAATTGTTTTTTAGCCAAATAACTTTATTTTGGGGATCAATATCTGCAATATATTCATCAGCTTCGCCCGAATCATTATAAGCAATTTGGCGACCACGTAATGGAACCTTAGTGAGGGCATAGGTATGGATCCAATCGGTAGGACACCATAAGTAAGCCTGATTATCTACAATACGATAAACACAATCAGGGTCATATAAGTCTAGCTGATTAAATCCGACTTTCACCCAATCCGCATCAAACTTATGTAAATGCTCTAGATCCTGAAAGCATTTGGCATTTGCAGGCATAATCCATTCTTGAGCCTTTTTTACGAAGTGATATTGTAAGCATGGTTTTGTCGTTTCTGAGCGAATTGAGCTAGATGATATATTTTGTTGGCTGAGTAAAAGAGAAAATGGATTGCGAGCATTATCAACGCGTACAATCTCACCTGTTTCTTCATCCTCAATCGTTAGATCATTATTAATAATGTAGTCTAAGAACTCATTGACATAAACAACGAGTTTTCTTTTCATTGGTTCAGATTCTATATTTTCAAGAACATCTCGAAAGGGCTTTATATCGAATTTTTCTTGTATGAGAAAAGCATGTGGTGATTTGCTTTTATCAAATTGTTCAATATAAAGACGGACAAAACGACAAAGTTGAGTTTCTTTAGTGCCTCCACCACGAGCTTTTGTCATAAATTCTTTAATTTTAACTGCCCAAGTTACATAGTCGGGTGAGATAAAATCTGGCTTGAATGGTTCTGTTTTTCCTAAAAATTTATACCAATTCTCCCATTCATCTGGATAAGCAGTTTGTGGGTCTAGCGGAAGGCTAGCATCATTAAGTTTTAAAATAAATTTTTTGTATTCCTTAGCATTTTTCAGATCTTTATTTTCAATTAATTTTTTTAGTTCTTTGTATGAAATAAAAGCACTAATATCAAAAAAATCTTTATAACTGATCCACTCATCATAAATTCTTTCGGGATGTGCTGGCAGTCCATACTCTCTATATTTTTGTTTGTAGAGAACAGAATTTGTAATGCCTTCATCTTTACAAAATTGCTTTAGAGAGTTTAGGTCAGGGAATGTTGAAAACTCTTTATTAAATCGCTTATTTTCAATTTTTCGAATTGATTGAGGTTTTATCATTTGATCTCTCTCAACTTTTCTTGAACTTCTTCTAAAGTTGGTTTGATATAAACAAGACAGGAAGTTGGGCTTTTATGATGCATAGCTTTTTGGATTTCTACTTGATTCAAACCAGCTTGGCGTGCGCGAAATCCATAGGCATGTCGATGACCATGTTCAGTTGTACCAAGACTTTTTTTACAGGTGAGACCTATTCGCTCAACTGCCTTTTTATGTAGTCGTTGGAAATTTTTTATGGTTTCAGGTTCACCCAACGTATTTGTGAATGCAAAAGGGTGTGGGTTGCTTTTTGATGGTTCTACGCGTTGATATTTGAGATAGTTTGCCCAGATTAATAAAAACTCATTAGCTTTTTCTGGAGGATTAAAAACGACTTCAAAGTAGCCTAATTTTGAAGTCAGTAGTGGTGTTTTCCATCCAGCATACAATCTTTCAGAAAACAGATAATTATTCCGAGGTTTATAAGAGGTTTTGGCTAATAAATATTCTCGTCGGTTTTTGAAATAAGGATCTGGAGAGGTACCTAATTCAGGATGATACACACGAACTAGGGCTTCTTTAGGCTTGTTAGGGTTTAAGGTAATATCTGAAGTGTAAATATGAAAAATTTCACTTTTTCTTAGACCACCATAATTCATTAACATAGTGATAGCTTGGGATTTGTAATCAATTACCCCGTTCTTTTCAAAACCTAGATATAAAAGTCTTTCAATTTGATCTTCTGGGAAACGTACAGCATATTCAAAATCAATTAAATCTTCTCTATAACTTCCAACTAACCGCACTTTTTGTAGAGAAAGATCTTTCTTGGTTAAGTGATTTAGAAAAACATTTGCTTGCTTATGGTAATAAGCACACCAATTCAGACGTTCTTCATAACTTGTTGCTTTACGAAATGAATTTACTCTATTCGTTGCATGTTCATCTTGAAGAGCTAAAAAATCTGTGTAATGCGTGATATGGAATAGTAAATTATTTGTATCTCGAACTGTTCTTGGTCTCCAATAAAGTTCAAGTGGGTCAGTATTATTGGGAGAATGTATAGTGCCTGTGATTAACGCCTCAGTGAAGGCTTTTAGGACTTTTGTGGCACTATCAAGGTTTGGAGTAGCATTAATATATTTCAATAAAAGTTTAAGCGCGTAACAAGATCTTTCTTTCCATGCTTCACTTTTTGAATTGAACCATGCCAAATAACGTAAATGAGAAATAATGATTCCTTTCTCAGTCAAGATACATGGTAAGACCAAAGTAGTTTGTGTGGAGCAATCTTTGTAATTTACATAAATTTTCTTAACATAAGCCATATACTATTTAGTATGAAGTTTAGGATGTTTAACATTCAAAGTATCAGTAATTGATCAATTGTCAAACTAATTTATGAGGTAATAGTATGTTATATGGTGGGGTTATAATACCAATATAACAAGCAGCTGCTGCGCAAGATTGACCGTCGGGTACGTTACCTCGGCAAGCGGCTGGAAGAGCTGCGAATTATTGATTTTTCACCTGAACAGGAGGGCAAGGTCTATTTTGGCGCTTGGGTCGATATTGAAAATGATGATGGCGAGCAGAAAACCCTAAGAATTGTCGGGGTTGATGAAATTTATGATCATCATCCACAACATATTTCAATTGACTCGCCAATGGCGCGCGCCTTGCTGGGCAAAAGTGTGGATGATGAAGCAGTAGTGCAGACGCCATCAGGTGCAAAACACTGGTATATTGTCGACATTCGCTATGAAAAGTTTGAAAATTCAGCAAATTAAACGATTTTGATTTTATTTTGTACAGTCGGTTGCGAAAACCTGGAAAAATATTTGCCAAGTTAAAATTTTCTTTATATGATAGCCGCCATTGGAAGCGTGGCAGAGTGGTTTAATGCACCGGTCTTGAAAACCGACGAGGGTGTGAGTCCTCCGTGAGTTCGAATCTCACCGCTTCCGCCAAATTCAAATTTCTGACACTGTTTAACTCTGTATAAGTTTATGATTTATAAAGTTAAAGTTGGAAATATATGATATAACAGGCTCTGACGCACTACGCCAATCACTAGTTATATTGTAGTAAAAAATGCAGTAAGATTATTTCTTACTGCATTTTTTTATGTCTGAACTATGGTAACTCGTGGAATCAATAAGCTCAGTGCTTTACAAGTTAAAAAAGCTAAACCAGACCCTGACAAGATGTACAAACTTTCAGATGGGGGGAATTTGTATTTACGAGTGGATCGTAGCGGTAGCAAATACTGGATATTTAACTATACGCGCCCCTTTTTAGGTAAACGTAACGATCTATCTTTAGGTACTTATCCCGAGGTTTCGCTGGATGATGCTCGAACTATCCGTGATGAATATAAGAAGCTGATTAAGCAAGGTATTGACCCTGCAATGGAACGGATTGAAACAAAATCACAAAAACAAAAGGAAGCTGAAAATACCTTTCGTGTCGTCTGTGAGGAATGGTTGCATAAGCGTGAATTAGAACTAAAGCAGGATGAAGAAACAATCCGTCGCTTAAAGCATGATGTTTATCCTTATATTGGTGACTTAACCTTTCCACAACTCACCCTTGAAATACTTGAGGCTAAAGTTTTTAAGCGAATTATTGATCGTGGAGCTTTATCTGTTGCTAAACGTCTTAAATCAGACCTAAACCAGATTTTCAAATCGGCACGTAAAAAGAAGCTGATTCAATATAATCCAATTGAAGATATTGATTTACCTAAACCACAAGGTGGTAATTTTGCGGCCGTGACCGAAGAACAAGACTTAGCTCCTATGCTGAATAAAATTTGGAACTACTCCAAACTATATACACGCTGCTTATTAACAACACAGGTTGCGTTAAAAATCTCTGTATTAACTTTTCAGAGACCAGGAGAAATTCGTCAGCTTAAAAAAGAGTATTATTATCCCAAGGAACGCTGTTTTAAATTTACTGTCAGTAAAACTAAGCAGCTACATATTGTCCCTCTGTCGGATAAGGCATTTGAGTTGATCGAATCAATTATCAATCTGCATCCATATAGTGAATACATCTTTGTTGGTCGGGATGGTAAAACCTGTATTTCTGATAATACAGTGAATTCAGCCCTAAAACGTCTAGGCTATGGCGGCCAGCAAACGGCACATGGATTGAGAGCGACAGCACGTACCATGCTGGATGAAATTCTAGAGCAGCGAGTAGATTTTATCGAGCATCAATTAGCGCATAAGGTGAAAGATAACAATGGGACAGCTTATAACCGAACCAAGTTTCTGAATAAACGCCAAGAGATGATGCAGGAATGGGCGGATTACTTGGAGTCTTTGCTTGAGCCTAATTATAAAATCCAATAAGAAGAAAGCCTGTCATAAGACAGGCTGATTTAATTTATGCGGCTTTCAATGCCTTTTGTTCAAGCCAAGCATTGATTTGGCTTTCGGTCCAAGTTGGCATACTTGCAGTTAAATACGTTGGTTCAGGAAAATCACCCCGACGAATCATCTTCCAGAAAGTCGATTCTGCAACATTTAGCAAGCCTTTAGTTGCAGGTTTGTGAGACAGTCGACGTCTGCGACCACTACGGTCTATATAGTCCCTTGCTGGGCGTTCAGGATAATTCACTAAATCTTTTACACGATAGCGAGCTTCTAACATTTTTTCCTCCATGTAATGAATCATTTTGTTGATTGGATTGATTTTTGTATAGAGGCTTTAAAGCTCTGATAACTTTTTAAATAAATTTCATCCATAACGTTAGCCAGTTCATGTATCTCAACAAAGAAAGCACCTTTCTGACTTTCATCAATACGAAAGCATGTGAAAGGAAACCTTTGTTGACGTGCTTTTTCCTGCATTTTTTCTATACACAAATGCGGATAATACTCTTTTCTGATGTCCTCCAATTTTATAAAAGTTGAGCGGAACTTTAAAAATAAATAATCAGTTGTACTTAGGCGATCCATGATGACTCCATTAAATTTGATCTGATACAAACCGAAGCAAGATAAAAATGTAGTAGGGACAACCTGACATTTTTCTGTATTGCTTTGATAGAGAGGATTGTAAAGAGGGAGAAAGTTTGAAAAAATGCAGAAAAAAGGATTACTTATTTCTACACTATGCCCACACTCACAGATACTCAAAATGCTGTACTCAATATCATGGATTACTTATTTATTCAGGATGTAGAATCACTTGCATCTTTTAATGAAGCCAAAAATTCTTTCAATAAGGATATATTGTCAATAATCGATCGTATTAACTCAGCTAGAAGTAATAATGGCAAAACAGCAGAGTTGTATAAACACTATGTGTTGTGCAGTCTTGAGGTGATGTTGAATCTTCCATTTGAAATAGAAGGCTTAATTGATGAAGAGCAATTGGATAAATCTAAATTTGTTTTGGATAAAATTATTAATGGTGTATTAGAAAATGATTTTTATGAAGATGAGTTTCAGGATGATTTAAATAATCTATTTAAATATTTTGAAGGCTTAAGGCAGGATAAAGGTACGATTTATAAGTTGGTGAGACAAAGTCTTTATTTTGAATATTATAATGTTGCGATTGTAGCATACAAAAAGTTTATAGATTTAGAAATTTTAAATACACAACAATATGTCCCTAGCTTATCAACAGTGGATATAAATTTTATTGAAACTTCATTTTTTAGATCAATGCTATTAATTGAGTTTGATATTTTAAAAAGACAGTTTGATGTTGAAAAAGATTTTAAAGACAAGAAAATAGAGCTGGATTTAAATAGCTCGATAGAAGAAATCGAGAGTATGTTTTCAGCTATTCGGTTAATAAAAAAAGTTCAACTTAAAGCTGATTCTGGTTTTCAGAGTATCTTGGATATTGATGTGAATAATAAAAAAGAAGTAGAGGAATATATAGTCAGCCTAAGTGAGGCGTTAGGGCATGAAACTTTATTTTTTAAAAATATTCCAGCCTGTATTGGATTTATGGGTTGTTGGATTATGATTCAATCTAAGGAGACTAATTTAGATAGTCCGATGTATTATGAATTATTTGACGCAAAACTTAAAAAATCATCAAAGAAGTATCCTAACGATAATAAGGCGAGAGAAATAATAGCGAAATATGGTTTTGATATTAGAAAAAGAACCTTACATTCACGTTATATTGAATTTTATAATTTTTATGACAAGATGAGAACGTCATTGAAATTTTAAAAAAAATTGTTTGACTATACTAATAAATATATTATTAGTATAGTCAAAATGATTAATGTTATTTTTAATAAAATGATTCTCCAGAATGATCTGCACATTCCTCAATGTAATTCTTATTAATTAAATGCTCAATAACTTGTTCCTCAGTCATATTGCTTTTAAAAGCTAATTTATGTAAAGCCTCTTTTGCTCTCTTAGATAGAGCGTAATAATGAGGTTTTCTCACTTTATTCGATTGTCTATATTTTTTTTGATACCAAGCATTAGAAAGTTTTTTACGTAAAGAATAGTGGACTTCTTCATTTTCATAATAAAGCATATCGAAAATTGAATTGACGACAATACGGTATTCCGATTCTTCAGTTGGACTGTAAGATTTACTTCTATAGGCTGGATTTTCATCCATATACTTTTTTGCCCAAATATAAAAATTGTTATCTTCATCATCTTTGAAGTGAGATGGATATTTTGAGTGTATCTCACTGAATTTGGAAATAAGTCTCTCAATACGTCGTGGATTTTCATAATAAGAAGGGTAAGTCAAAGCAACATATAAAAAATTTATATATCGCGACTTAAAGTTTGTTAACTCTCTTTCTCTAACCTCCTTATTCATTAATTTGCAGACAAAATTTAAAAATCTCTTATTGTTTTTAAACTCTGTAAAATCAATACCTGATACATTAATTTTGCTTTTAAAGTTAACCAAGTCGGCTAGTAATTCATCGATATCAACGCTGTGATAATTCTCACAAATTTTAAGAATATAATTTTTAATGTCTTTAAGTTGCTTGAAACTATTTAGACAATCAATGTCAGAATTTAAATCTGAATCTATTTGTTCCCTTGTTCTATGTTCATAGGATCTAAAACTCTCTTGCCATTTATTAAAAACATGTAAAGCCCAAACCAGTTCTTCATCTGTATATGGTGAAATAAATGTCTTAAGGTCTTCAAGGGCAGCTCTGTTGTTCATATTTAAACCTATCTTACGGAAATCTTACAGAATACTTTACGGGTGAATTCCATGATCTACCAGTAATTTTTCCGTCTGATTTAGGGTGATTTAGCAAGATTTTTTCGATTGCTTTTCATTAGTAGGTTCTCATGCTATAAATCGGAAAAATAGGTTTTGGGTAGTTTTAAAGTATATTTATATATGTTTTTAATAGTAACTTGGATTTGTTATGTGACGCATAACTTTTTTATCTTATCTGAGTTGTTTTTAATTTTTTAATATTTTGTGGAGGTGTTGTATTTGCTGGGTTTGATTTGGTTTTATACTATTTTTGTTTGGTATTTTTATTGTGTGGGGTGTTTGAAAAATACAGGTTTTTAATATTATTAATTAATATTAACTTAGATATCAATAATTACCTTGGTAATGAGTTCTTTCAAGAGAACTCATGGTTAGTTTGAATGACTTTAGGTCTTATTGGATTATGCTGGAAGAATTATGTACGAAAAAGTTAATGAGTCAGTTTTGCTGATTAAATTAGAAGATATCACCCAGGTGTGGATAAAATTAAAAAAAGAACCTGATACATTTTTTCGTGAATTCGCAAAATTACTTTTGCAGTTTAAGAAAATAAATCATCCAAATTATCGCTATTTTGGATGTATAAATGCTTGGCGTGACTTCTTGAATGAGAATGATATTGTAGGACTGACATTCAGTGAGTTGGTCGAATATTTGCAGGCAAAAAGCTTTCAAGAATATCAAAAGTATTTTATGCATTATAAATCTCGACATTTATATGCTTTAAGGCGACATAGGGCAGATGAGAAAAGAAACAAGGAATCTCTTAAGGAAAAGGTGCAAGAGGCAATTCAGCATTATTCTAAGTCAGAGGTAGTACGTGTTGATTTGTCCTATTTACAAAAATCACAAGACTCTATTGGTTTGGAAGACTTTTATGATGATATGGAGGAGTTGCGTAAAGGGATTGGTAAACGGGTAGAGCCGTTTGATCACTTGGTTGATTATGCTTGGGCTTTAGAGCAGGGCAGAACAAAAGGCTATCATTGCCATTTGTTATTAATTTTCAATGGGCACAAGAAGCAGGCTGCATGGGGAATAGCTAAACAGGTGGGTGATTATTGGAAAGGCATTACTGGTAATGAGGGTTGTTATTTTAATTGCCATGATCCAGACCAATTGGAGCAATACAAAAAACTTAATATTTTAGGGGTTGGTCGAATTCACCGTGATAATGAGGAAGAAGTAGATCGATTACTTAATGCTGTAACTTATCTCGTTCGTCCTGAAAAGGAAGAGCAGCATTTGAGAATTAAGCCGTTTTTTAGAATGCGAACTTATCAGTAGATCCCAAAAAATTATAGATATACATCATCTACATGAACAATGAGTGTTTATTCCTACATTCAAAGGCTTATCAGCCGGTAAGTCTTTTTCATTTTAGAGGTATATCTTATGAATATTACATGTCCATTCTGCCACTCCGAAAACGTCAGCCGTGTGGTGAACCAGCAGTCCTCCAGTCAGGGCAGCCTGTCTTCGATGACCTGTGCCGGTATTGGTGCCAGCATTTCAAAAAGTTTGCCGATGCCGATCTCTCCGTGGATGGGTGGAATTGCAGGGGCAGTGGTTGGTGGTTTGATTGATAGTTTCATTCAGCCAGCTCGACCAGCAGTAGCATCCGTTCGTTATTTCCACTGCCATCATTGCCAACGCAATTTTGATTAACCCGGTTCAGGAGAAAAGATATGGCGCATCAAGTCGAACAAATGGCGTATGTCGGTCAAACTCCTTGGCATGGCTTAGGTAATCAACTCACTCAAAATCAGCCGATTGAAATCTGGGCCCAGCAAGCAGGCATGGATTGGCGGATTGAGTCCTCCAATGTCAGCTACATGGCACAGAATGAACGCGGGCAGAGCATCATCATACCTTATGAAGAACAGCGGGTACTGTATCGTTCAGATACCCATGCACCCTTGTCTGTGGTCAGTCAGCGTTATCAGGAAGTTCAGCCGATGGAGATTCTGGAGTTCTACCGGGATCTGACCGAGCAATCCGGTTTTGAATTGGAAACCGCGGGTGTACTGAAAGGCGGGAAGAAGTTCTGGGCATTGGCACGTACTGGACAAAGCACAGCACTCAAGGGCAAGGATGTCAGCAATGGTTATATTTTATTGGCAACAGCCTGTGATGGTACGTTGGCCACCACAGCACAGTTCACCAATATCCGTGTGGTGTGTAATAACACCTTAGCAATTGCCTTACGTGGACAAAGTAGCAATGCTGGTGTGGTCAAAGTCCCGCACAGTACCAAGTTTGATGCGGACAAGGTCAAACAACAATTGGGTATTTCAGTCCGTGCATGGGATGAACACATGTATGAAATGAAACAGCTGAGTCAACGTAAAGTCACCCAAGGTGAAGCGGCTGCTTATTTTGATGCGGTGTTTAACAACACCAACATGAGTGTGATCGACCAGGAGGAGAACATCATTCAGTTCTATCGCAATATCGCTACTCCAAATCCAGCCAAAGAAAAGTCTGAACCGAATGGACGTGCCATGAATAAGGTCATGGATATGTTCAATGGTCAGGGGCGTGGTGCAGAACTCAGCTCAGCCAAAGATACTGCCTATGGTTTGCTGTGTTCAATCACCGAGTTTGCTGACCATGAACGTCGTGCCATGAGTACCGATCACCGCCTCGATTCAGCCTGGTTTGGTACTGGTGCTGCGTTAAAGCAGCGTGGACTAGAACAGGCGCTTCGCTTGGTGGTTTAATTTTCATTTAAGCCAGTGTTATTACAATAATGGTCAAGGGTCATGCAGATGATCCTTCTCCAGTGAAAACCCCCTTTTGCCACATCTCCAGATGTGGCTTTTTTTATGCCGAAAATTTTACAGAACTCAATATTTATAAGGATCAGAGCATGAATCAGATTGCACCGATAAATACACCTCAAAGCCCTCATTTTCCAATTACGAATGAGATGAATGAATCAAATACCGCAGCTAAACGAACAGCGACAGCCAAACGTTTAGCCAATACTAAAAATATGGATTACCAAGAATGGCTAGAAGTGCGTAAGCAAGGCATTGGCAGTAGTGATGCCGCAACCGCATGTGGATTGAATCCCTACATGTCGATGCTGGAACTGTGGATGATTAAAACTGGTCGAACTCAGCAGAATGTTGATGATGACAGCTCAGGCGTTGCACCATTGTATTGGGGCAAACAGTTAGAGCCACTGGTAGCGGAATACTACAGCTTGCATACCAATAATAAAGTGAGACGAGTCAATGCCGTGCTTCAGCATCCCGATCCGGATAAATTGTTTATGTTGGCAAATCTGGACTATGCGGTCGTGGGTAGCGATGACGTGCAGATTCTGGAATGTAAAACCGCAGGTGAGCATGGAGCAAAATTGTGGCGAGATGGTGTGCCTTTATACGTGCTGTGTCAGGTGCAACACCAACTTGCGGTAACAGGCAAACAGGCTGCACATGTCTGTGTCCTGATCTGTGGGCATGAAACCAAGATCTTTAAAGTCAGCCGTTCTGAATCAGTGATTCAACACATCATTCAGGCAGAGCGTTATTTCTGGGAATGTGTGGAAAACGATACACCGCCATCAGTCGATGCCAGTGAATCCGCAGCCAAAGCCATTCTGCAACTCTATCCAGCGCATGTACCGCTGAGCGTTGAAGATCTCTCGCAAAATGAAAATGCCAATTTGATGTTCGATCAACTCATCAAAATGAAAGAAGAGATTCAGCATAAGCAGGAACGTTTTGACCAGCTGAAGCATCACATCCAAATGCTGATGAAAGATGCTGAACGAGCCACCTTTGCTCATGGCTCGGTGGTCTGGAAGAAAGCCAAGGATTCCATCAGTCTGAATACCAAAGCATTACTTCAGCATCAGCCTGAACTCATTGAGCTTTACCCACTTCAAAAGCAGGGCAGTCGTCGATTCAACATCTATACCGACTAGCCTGTTTCAGCCCATTCAAATAGCGAGCCGCAAAAACCGCTCCCCGCCCTCCATTCGCTAGGAATAGAGGGCAAACGGTCGCGGCTTTTGTTGCTAGCAACGTTATTTATTCATTTTTAGTTGATTCAATTATTTCGAAACATGCTTCTTACATATCTACGGCTGGTCTGCTAGCAATAATCTATTTCTATTGATTGGATTTATTGAGTGTCTTTGAAACACGTCTCTTACATAGCAGCGGCAGATCTGTAAGAAAATAAATTTAAGGATATTTTCCATGATTAAAGGTTTAGCGATTACACCACCAGCTCTAGGGCGTATCAGTATTGGTCGGGTAGTAGAAAAGAATGGCAAACGCCTACCGGAAAAAGATGATCAGTTCACCATTACTTCTCAGATCCAAAACAAAGAGGGATGGATTAAACATCCATTAGATGATCAGCTTCGAGCCAGTACGCCGAATCAAAAGCTGCGCTCAATCCCCGTCAGAATGATCTTCAATGATCCTGATTTGAACTTACGCGCTGAATACACCTTATTTGACCGTCAGACTGGACGGCCAGTCTGTGTCGGTAATGGGGAAATCTGCCAGCGTTTAACCAATCAAGGCGTAGAGCAACATCCCTGTCCATCGCCAGATTTATGTCCTCTTGCTCAAGGTGGCAACTGCAAACCTTATGGGCGTCTACATGTGAATTTAGATGACTCAGATGAGTTTGGCACCTTCATCTTTAGAACCACAGGCTTCAACAGTATTCGGACTTTGGCTGCACGGCTGAGTTATTACCATGCAGCGTCAGGAGGCTTATTGTCTTGTCTGCCTTTGCAACTGACTTTAAGAGGCAAAAGCACCACACAAAGCTATCGCCAGCCGGTGTACTACGTGGATCTGACTTTACGGGAGGGCATTAGTCTGAATGAGGCGATTATTCAGGCGAAGCAAATTGATGAACAGAGTAAACAAGCTGGGTTTTATCAGGAGGCTTTGGACTTTACGGCAAGGAAGGGTTTTGCCAATGCGCGATTTGAAACAGATATAGAGGAAGGGTTGGATGTGCTGGATGAATACTATCCTGAACAAGAACAGAACCGGGCAGTGGAGCAGCAAACTTCGCCTGAAAGGTTTGTACAAGATATTCAACAGGGGTTACAGCAAAGTGTAAGAGCGGTGAATTAGAATATTCATGGCTAATTGGAAATATGAAATTAAATTTTATGGCAGAGAGAATTTTCTCTCTGCCATAAGTGGTAAGTATTATTCTTTTACCTATGACTCAAGATGAAATTTTTATTTTTAAAGGATAATTACCATTGTAAATTAATGAAAAATCAAATTTAATGGGATATCAGTCACTACATTGTTAATGTAGTGACTACAAAAATATATTTAATTTAAATCTAAAGGGGAAAAACTTGAAAAACTTTTTTTCAAAAAAAACATTGTTACTAACGTCTACACTATTTTGTAGTTTTTTATTTATATCACCCATCGCATCTGCAGCTGGAAAAGCAGCAAAATGTCAAATCGATGAAAATGGCAAAACTATTTATAAAGGCAAATGTACATTCACTCCACAAGGTAATGGCTCTTTTTATTTGTCTGGTACTAGCTTATCAAAAAGTATTGGTCTTGAAGGATTAATGGTTTGGATAGAGGAAAAAAATGTCGCTGTTGTACAGGGACCTAAGTTCCGTGGTGGTGCTGAAACTTGGGGGCAAGCAGTACGTTCTACAACCCAAAAAGCTTGTTGGGTCGGTGAAGGTAACAGTTTTAAAGTATGTGCATGGTAATTATAACTTTGTAAATATTAAGCATATTGCATTTAATATTAGAAATACAAGCTTCAAGCCTTAAAAGCCTTATTTGAACTTCGTACTATTAATATTTGCCGTATTGTTTTTCTTTAAAATAAGTTTAATTAAACTGGGAAATAAAATGAAAAAGTTATTAATTATTGTTTCTTTAATCCTAACAAGTAACGTAAGTTTTGCCAATAATCCGACCCATGGGGTTTTTATTAATGGTAAAGAAATCGATATGGAAGATACTTATAAATCTCTTGTTAAGAAACTAGGTAAAGATAGTTACATGAATTGGGAAGTTGCGGGTCTGGATATCCATGCATCAACAAATGAATATGGTTTATCGTCTTTATCGGTAACATCATTGAAACCAACAAAACATCGTGTTGAAGTATACAAGTCTAAATTTACGTTTAATGAATCACTTCGTTCGGTTGCGAATAAACTGAAGCCAGGCTGTTTTGATATCATACGTGGTAAAGGTGGAGCAACATATAGTTTTATCTCAAACACAGGTGCTGAGGGTGAAATTTCTGTAGTGGTATCTAGTACAATCAACGGTAACCCAACAGTTCAACAATTGTTAAATGCTCGAGTTGATAGTGTTGCATTTAGCTATGACGCTCTAGAACCAAATGGAACCTGTGTTGAATAAGTTAATGTAAAGGAAGCTTCGGCTTCCTTATTTTTTTGTTATTCAGGAGTGATAATGCAGGCTTCAAAAATAGCGATCAGTCCATCTAGCCGGCAGTTGAATCCATCAATATTGGCCTGAATCCAGACTTCCTTGTTGTTAATTTTACTCCACTGTACCCCATAGCCGCAGTGAGCAAGTAGGTGTTCAAAGAAGATACGCTGGGTGCGTCCATTGCCTTCTCTGAAAGGGTGAATGACATTAAGTTCACAATAAAAATCAGCGATTTTTTGGATAAGTACTGGTTTGGCTAAACCTTGAAAATAGTTCTGCTGCTCAAGTTGCTTGAAGAGCTTATTGGCTTCAATTTCAATACGCGGGAAGGTACAAAAGCGGGTATCGCCTTTGGCAATATCCACTTGTCTTAGTTCACCTGCCCAGGCATACAGGTCTGAAAAGAGCTGAAAGTGAATGGATTGCAGGTATTTGAGATCGTAAGGTGGCTCCGCATACTCAATTCGTGTGCTGGCATACTCAGTCAACTCCAGTTCTGCTTGTTGCAGAATTTTAGCATCCTGAATGTTCAGTTTGTTTTTGAGGACGTCCGAGTCGGGGTAACAGTAAATGCTGTCACCCATTTCACCATATTTATCCATAAGGAAGCCTGATCACGATTCCGAGGTCTGTGAGAATTTCTTATATTTCTGTAGAATCTGAGCTTTACTTAATGCCGGTGTGTTTGAGGACGGGTTAATGCCTTCCAGCTTTAAACTGGCTTGATAATTCTGCAAGCGCGTAGCTTGGATATATTTTTTTTTCTGTTCGAGAGTGTTTAGCATTTCGGAATTTCCTTGAACAAAGGTAATGTAAGCCTAGTTTAGCAGATGGGCTTATAAATAGGCACGGCTTTCAAAAGCAGGGTTGTAGCGTTATGGTGGATGAACCTTCTATGAGAAAAATCTGAAACCAGACGACAAAATTTGTCGCTTAACTGTCATGCAATAAATGAATAATCAACAATCTGCTTTTAAATAATATAATATTATCCAACAGTTAAAAAATTATCAGTATTATCTCTAGCAACCGAAGTGTCGCCAGATACTGATCACAGATAAGAATTCAGGAATTGATTCACCACTATGACCAACAATAACTTTTCACAAATCGCTTCTTTCATCTGGTCGGTTGCTGACCTACTGCGTGGTGACTTCAAACAATCGCAATATGGCCGCATCATTCTGCCATTTACCTTGTTGCGTCGTCTGGAGTGTGTACTGGAAGAAAGCAAGGCAGCGGTACTGGCAGAACATGAAAAAGTCTCCAAGCTGAAACTGCCAGAAGAAGCTCAAGAAAAGTTATTGCTGCGTGCCACCAACGGTCTAGCCTTCTTTAACACCTCCCCAATGGATCTCAGCAAAATGGGGCAGAGTGATATCAAGGCCAACTTAAGCACCTATGTGCAAAGTTTCTCTAAAGATGCTCGTGAGATATTTGAATACTTTAACTTCATCGAATTTGCAGGCTTACTCGATGATGCCAACCTTTTGTATAAAGTCGTGCAAAAGTTTGCTACCACGGATCTGAGTCCAAAGAACGTATCCAACCATGACATGGGCTTGGTGTTTGAAGAACTGATCCGTCGTTTTGCCGAAGGTTCTAATGAAACGGCTGGGGAACACTTTACCCCGCGTGACATCGTACGTTTGACCACTGCACTGGTGTTTATGGAAGATGATGACGTCCTGACTAAAGACGGCATTATCCGTACCATTTACGACCCGACAGCCGGGACGGGTGGCTTCCTGTCTTCAGGCATGGAATATCTGCATGAGCTGAATCCAAATGCGGTGATGCGTGCTTTTGGTCAGGAACTCAATCCGGAATCCTACGCCATCTGTAAAGCCGACATGCTGATTAAAGGCCAGGACGTGAGCCGGATTAAACTCGGCAACACGCTGTCGAATGACCAGCTTGCTGTGGATCAGTTTGACTACATGCTGTCGAATCCACCCTTTGGCGTGGACTGGAAAAAAATCGAACAGGACATCAAGGATGAGCATGAACAAAAAGGCTTTGATGGACGTTTCGGTGCCGGCTTGCCACGTGTGTCCGATGGTTCATTATTATTCCTGATGCACCTGATCAGCAAGATGCGTGATGCCAGCAGTAGCGAGAGCGGTAGCCGCATCGGGATTATCCTGAATGGTTCACCTTTATTTACCGGTAGTGCAGGCAGTGGTGAAAGCGAGATCCGTCGCTACATTTTAGAAGCCGACTTGCTTGAAGCAATCATTGCCCTACCCAACGACATGTTCTACAACACCGGGATTGCCACCTATATCTGGATACTCAGCAATAAAAAAGCCGCTGAACGCAAAGGCAAGGTACAACTGATCAATGCCTCAAACCTCAGTACCAAAATGCGTAAGTCGCTGGGTTCAAAACGTAACTATCTGACTGAAGCTGAAATTGCCACCATTACCCAAAATTACGGTGACTTTGTCGCGGTAGACACCTTGGCGCAGGATGGCGAAACCGAACAGCAAAAACCATTTGCCAGCAAAATCTTTGACAGTCATGAATTTGGTTACCGTCGCGTGACCATTGAACGTCCATTACGTTTATCGGCACAGATCACGGATAGCGCGATTGCTGCATTACGTTTTGCGCCGAAACCGTTTAATGCCGTGATGCAAAGTATCGATGCGCAATTGGGCACAGCCTTTGGTACAGTGTGGACAGCTGAAACTTATGGTCAGTTGCAGGACGTGGCGCTTGAGGTGCGTGCCCTGATTAAAGCCGAGTTCCCTGAGCTAAAAGAAAAAGACATTAAAGAGGTGCTGGACAGCAAAATCTGGCTGTTCCAGAAAGCCCTGATGGAAAAAGCCGAGGCGTTACAAGAGGTGATTGGTACTGAGCAGTTTGATGATTTTAACCAGTTTGATGAAGTGCTGAAAAAAGCCCTCAAGCAAACCGACATCAAGCTGGATGCCAAAGAGAAGAAACAACTGTTAGATGCCATTACCTGGAAAAATCCGGAAGCGGAACCGGTGATTAACAAGGTGCTGAAACAGGCGGAAAACCCACTGTATGGTCAGTTTAGTTATAAAGGCAAAGTGGTGGAGTTTGTGCAGGATGGGGATTTGCGTGATGCCGAGAATATCGCACTGAATCCAAAGGTCAGTACCACAGAGCTTATTGAAGACTACTTTAAACGTGAAGTCCAGCCACACGTGGCCGATGCTTGGATCAATGCTGACAAGCGCGATGAAAAGGATGGCGAGATTGGTATTGTTGGGTATGAAATTCCGTTTAACCGTCATTTCTACGTGTACCAGCCACCACGTGACCTAAGTGAGATTGATGCGGATCTGGATGCGGTGAGTGCTGAGATTATGCAGCTGCTACAAGAGGTGCATTCATAATGGCAAAGTATCAGGCCTATGCAGAGTATAAGGATTCAGGGGTTGGTTTTTTAGGTGAGATTCCTGAACATTGGATTGTCAGTAAAGTTAAATACTTAGCTCCATTTCAAGTGGGATGGACTCCGCCGACTAAAAATGATTCCAATTTTATTGGAGATAATCTTTGGGTTAATATTTCAGATTTAAAAGGTAAGGTAATTAACAATACGGTTAAGCAGATATCTGATAAAGCCGCTTTAGAAGCATCTATGGATATCACCCCTAAAGGCTCTCTGATGTATAGCTTTAAGTTATCTGTTGGAACTGTTTCATTTGCTGGTTGTGATATGTATACCAATGAAGCAATCGCATCATTTCTACATTCAGCAAAACTGCCTTTGTCTTATTTGTATTATGCTTTGCCTAAATTTGTTATCGAGAATGCTTCAACCAATATTTATGGTGCAAATATTCTTAATCAAGAACTGATAAGAAATGCTTTATTAGTCAAGATACCTTATATTGAAGCGGAAAAGATCGCCAACTTCCTCGACCACGAAACTGCCAAAATCGATCACCTGATTGAAAAACAAAAACAACTGATTGAATTGCTTAAAGAAAAACGCCAAGCGGTGATTAGTCATGCCGTAACCAAAGGACTCGATCCGAATGTCCTGATGAAAGATTCGGGTGTGGAGTGGTTAGGGGAAGTGCCGGAGCATTGGAATATGGCTCCAGTCCGTAGGTATTTAGTTGAGCATCGACAAGGTTATTATACTACTGAATCATATGTTGATGAGGGATTAAAACTTTTACGTATTACTGATTTACGTGATTTAGGAGAAATTAATATATGTAATTGTCCTATGGTTAATGAAAGTGATACTACCCATTTATTTAAGTTGCAAAAAGGCGATGTTGTGTTTGCTAGAACTGGAGGTGCAGGATCGTTTGGAGTAATTACGGAAGATTATGAAAATTTAATTTATGCTTCATATTTGATCCGTTTCCGATTTATGAACAAGATATTTGAACCTGATTATTTAAGATTTTTATTTCAATCAGATTCATTTCAACTTTCTGTGAAACAAAATATTCATGGGGGCGTAAATCAAAATATTCATGCTGAAGATATTAAAAATACTGTAATTTGTGCACCATCTTTATCAGAGCAAAAGGAAATCATTGAATATTTAGAGAATCAATGTTTATTGTTTGAAAATTTAATCTATAAAGCAAGCTATAGTGTAAAATTAATGCAAGAACGCCGTACAGCCCTGATTTCATCTGCGGTTACAGGAAAGATCGACGTTCGCAATTGGCAAGCGCCAACGGTTGGGGCACACACGGAGTTAAGCGCATGAGTCTAGACGCCACCCGTGAAAGTATTTTCCAGAACGACATCATTCAGCAGATGCTGGCTCAGGGCTGGCAACTCGGTACGCCACAAGGCTACAACCGTGAAACCGCCTTGTATGAGCAGGACGTACTAGATTTTGTGCAACAAACCCAAGCACAAGACTGGCAGAAGTTTCAGCGCATCTTTCCGCAAGATACCGAACGACATTTTCTAGAAGCCGTGGTTGCCCAGCTGAAGAAAGCCGACATCAATGCCACTGATGAACAGTCACGTAGCTATGGCACTTTAGGTGTGCTGCGTCACGGAGTGAAAACCCGCAGCGCACGATTTTTCCTCTGTCAGTTTAAACCAGAACATGCGCTGAATCCGGATACCTTAGCCAACTACAATAAGAACATCTGCCGCATTGTACCAGAATTGGTCTATAGCCCGTATGCTACCGCTGCCGAGTTACAGGACATGGGCAAACAGGCCAAGAAATGGCGTATTGACTTGGTATTGTTCATTAACGGCTTTCCTGTTGCGACTCTGGAACTCAAGTCCGAGTTTAAACAGGCGGTGCAGAATGCCATGTTGCAGTACAAACGCACCCGCTTGCCGAAAGATCCAGAAACCAACAAGCCTGAACCCTTGCTGATGTTTAAGCGTGGCGCATTGGTACATTTTGCCGTGAGTCAATACGAAGTCTATATGGCGACCCAACTGGCCGGAGAAGATACTTTCTTCCTGCCATTCAATAAAGGCACGCATGACGGTGGCGCAGGCAATGATGTGCCAGAAGACCAGAATCAGTACGCTACGGCCTATCTGTGGAACGAAGTTCTCACACCGGACAATTTGCTGAATATCATTGGACGTTTTGTCCATCTGCAAATTGAAGAAAAAGAAGACTGGGAAGGCCGCAAGTACAAAAAAGAACTGCTGATCTTCCCGCGTTACCACCAGTGGAATGTGGTCACCAAACTGATCAATGCCGCCTTAGAGGAGGGCACTGGACAGAAATATCTGATTCAGCACAGTGCAGGTTCAGGTAAGTCCAACTCGATTGCCTGGACAGCACATCAGCTGTCGACCCTGTACGATCAACACAATCAGAAACTGTTTGATTCGGTGATTGTGGTCACGGATCGTACCATTCTGGATGCCCAGCTACAGGACACCATCTACCAGTTTGAACATGCCGATGGCGTGGTCGGACGCATCAACAATAAAGAAGGCGATGGCTCCAAATCGGAAAAACTGGCCAAAGCACTGGAAACCTCACAGCCGATTATCATTGTGACCATCCAGACTTTCCCCTTTGTGCTGCGTGCGATTGAAAACAGTACCAACTTGAAACAGCGACGCTATGCGGTGATTGCCGATGAAGCGCATTCTTCACAAAGCGGCTCTACGGCACGACAACTCAAAGAAGTGTTGATGCTGGAAGAGCGCGAAGAGGATGCTGAACTGTCTTCGGAAGATATTCTGGATGCGGTGGTGGCTGCACGTAAGGGCAGTAATAACCTCAGTTACTATGCCTTTACCGCCACCCCGAAAGACAAAACCCTGCAACTGTTTGGCCGTGTACCCAATCCTGAGCTACCGCCCTCCAAGCAGAACAAGCCGGAAGCTTTTCATGTCTACTCCATGCGCCAAGCCATTGAAGAAGGCTTTATTCTGGATGTGCTGAAAAACTATACCAACTATAAAGTGGTGTATAAGCTCAAACAAAAAATTGAACAAGCCGACAAACAGGTCGATGCCAAAAAAGCCAAGATCAGGCTGAATCAATGGGTACGCCTGCATGACCACAACATTTCCCAGAAAGTGAAAGTTATTGTCGAACATTTTAAAAATAACGTGATGGGCTTATTGGGTGGACAGGCTAAAGCCATGGTGGTGACCAGTTCACGTAAAGAAGCGGTGCGCTACAAGTTGGCCTTTGACAAATACGTGGCGGATCAGGGCTACAAGTCTATTCAGGCTATGGTCGCTTTCTCGGGTGAGGTTGAGTTTAATGACAAGGATACCGACAGCAGTGGTTTAGTCGGGCAGACCTTTAATGAACGCAACATGAACCCGGGGCTAAAAGGACGGGAAATGCGCAAGGCCTTTGATAGTGATGACTATCAGGTGATGCTGGTGGCTAACAAGTTCCAGACCGGCTTTGACCAACCGAAACTGTGTGCCATGTACGTGGATAAAAAACTCGGTGGTGTTGAGTGCGTACAGACTTTATCACGCCTGAACCGCACCTATCCAGGCAAAGCGGAATCCGGCACCTTTGTATTGGATTTCTTCAATGATCCTGAAGACATTCTGGCAGCCTTCCAGCCCTATTACCAAACAGCAGAACTGGCCGATGTCTCCAATCCGGATCAGATCTTTGACCTGTTTGAAAAGCTGAAAGTTACCAAGATTTTTCTGTGGACGGAAGTCGAGCAGTTTGTCGAAGCCTTCTTTACCAAGAACAAATCCAATGCAGCGATCAGTAATATCTGCAAACCTGCGGTTGAACGCTGGCAGAAACGTTATAACCAGGCCATCGAAGCCTATAACACTACCCGCGATATGCTGGAACGCTGCAAGAAAACCAATGATGCAGTGCTGATTGCCAATGCCGACAATGCTTTTAAAGATGCCAAGCTGGAAAAAGACAAGCTGGAAATCTTTAAAAAAGACTTGGGAAGCTTTACTCGTTTTTACGAGTTTATGTCGCAGATCGTGGACTACGATGACAAAGAACTGGAAAAACTTAGTCTGTATGCGCGTAACCTGCGTCCATTGCTGCGTGAAACCGCAACGAAAGACGATGAGGTAGATCTAAGTAATGTCAGTATGAGCCATTACCGCTTGTCCAAGATCCGTCAGCAAGACATCAAGCTGAAAGAAGATGCCGAAGATTTTAAGCTGGAACCGGGCAATGACCTCGGTGCAGCCAAGCCACGCGATAAGAAAGAAGAGTTCCTGTCACAGATCATTGAGCGTCTGAATGATGTCTTTATCACTGATAACCTAACCGATAAAGACATGCTGAACTATGCCTATACGGTACGTGACAAACTGGCTGAGAATGAGATTGTGATGAAGCAGATCGCCAACAATACCCGCGAACAGGCCATGCTGGGTGATTTCCCGAAAGCGATGGATGATGCCATTCTTGGCAGTAGTGCTGCACATCAGGAACAGATGATGCAGTTGCTGTCTGATCCGGCGAAGGCCAGCATATTTGCGAGAGTGATCTTTGATATGTTGAGCAGTCGATAGTTTTTAAACATTTTTAGAATTAAATTTTTGAGTATAGGGGTGTATTGATATGTTGGCTTTTGCTGAATTTCTGCAGGATTATTTTATCATTCCTGTGGGAATGCTCATTTTTGTATTATGGATTGGGTTTAAATTCTATTCTAAATATATCAAACCTGCTAAAAACCTTAGTGAGCAATTATCAGTACTAATTAATGCCTTAAAAGGAATGGATAAAAACTCTAGTCTAAATAAGCATTCATTAGATGCAAAATTCGAAAATGATACGCCTTTAAAACATGCTTGGTTGAATTACAAAAATTCTTTTCATGACATCTATGAAACTGTAGATGGAGAAGATGTACTAATTTCCTCACGTGCAACAGTATCAAGTGACGTATTTTTTTCTCAGGCTGTCATTGTGGATACCCCTTTAAGAGTTGAGTTTTATAAGCACTTGCCAGGTATTATCACTGGTGTAGGTATTATTGCTACATTTGCTGGCCTTCTATTTGGATTATTAGCTTTTGATCCCGCAGGCGATCCAGCAAAAGTTCAAGACAGTTTAGGCTTGTTATTAGGTGGGGTAAGTGAAGCATTCATGGCTTCTGCACTTGCGATAGGGACTGCAATGATTATCACTTGGCGTGAAAAATCGTGGTTGCGTCAGTGTTATGAACAGTTAGAAACTTTAACGACAGAAATTGATAAGCTTTTTGAAACTGATTCCACTGGAGAAGAGTATCTAGCTAAATTATTAAAATCCTCTCAGGCAAACGAAACCAATGCTCGTCAATTAAAAGACAGCCTTGTTAATGACTTAAAAGTCATGATGACGAATTTGGTTGAGGAAAATAAAAAGAATCAGATTGCTTTTGCTGCACAGTTAAGTGAAAGCTATGCGAAATCAAGTCAGGATATGGCGACTCAGATTGGTCAATCGATTACTGATACCTTGCAAGCACCTCTAGATAAAATTGCGTCTAGCGTACAACAAGTGAGTGGTGACCAAGGTTCAGCCGTCCAAGAACTCATGACTGATGTGCTTACAGCCTTTATGAGTAAATTGGAGTCTACGTTTGGTAGTCAAATGACGGGCATGAATGAGATGATGACTCAATCAGTATCTGCTATGAAGGAAATGCAATTAGGTTTCTCTCAATTACTGACAGATATGAAAATTAATAGTGAAACTTCGACGAAAACATTAGAAATACAGATGTCGAAAATGATTGAAGATATTCAACAAAAACAAAATGCGATGTCTAATCAAATGAATTTAATGGTGGATCATTTATCTCAAGGTGCCGCAAAAATTGGAGAACAAGGCCAACATGCGATTGAGCAGTTAAATGGCAAAGTCTCGGAGTTGATGGGGAATCTAGGCGGAACGATGTCTGAGTTAATGTCAGATGTCACGAAACAGCGTATGGAACAAGATCGTGTAATTCTAGAAAATCAGCAAAAATTGCACGAACAATCATCTGTATTAATTGATAATTTAGGAACTGAAATTAAAGATTTGATTGCACACAGTCAAAATGCGGTCCAAGTATATAAAGAAAATATTCAGAAATTATCTCAAGTGACAACGGATAGTATTACGGGTATGAATAACGGTGCTGAAAAAATGCGCTTAGCTTCTGAACAGTTTAATACTGCGGGCAGTTCTTTGATTACAGTGACTGATAAGACATCACAGCTAATTGCAGAAGTAAGTACCACCTCTACGCATTTGACCAGCGCAAGCAGCAATTTAATCTCTCTATTAAAAGACTATAAAGACTCACAAGAGAGTGTAAAACAGGCAATCAGTACTTTAGACGGTTTAATTAAACAAGCTCAAGCCGAAGTTGGTATGAGCAGTGAAATGCTGAAAGATATGAATCAGATGACAACTGCACTCAATCAAGTGAAGAAAGAAATGCAGGATTATCTTGAGCAAGTCAGTGATGTGTTGGTGAAAAGCTTTGAGAGTTTTGGTTCCTCTGTAGAAACCAGCTTAAATCATTCTTTAGGTGCTTTTGATAATACACTTGATCAAGCTGTAAAACGCCTTGCAACTGGTGTAGAGGGCTTGGGTAATTTTGTAGAAGATCTGGAAGATCTTGTACAACAAAAGAAAAACTAATTTTGGGGTACATGATTAATGTTAGGTAACAGGTACTCTAAGAAACCACGTTCTAAAGATGATGGTGAAAAACCTTTTTGGATTTCATTCGCTGATTTAATGACAGCATTAATGACCTTGTTTTTAGTCGTAATGGCTGTGTCATTAATGGTCGTAACGAAAAAAATCAATGAAGCGACTCAAGCCGAAAATCAACGTAGTTCAGAGATTTTGGATATTTGTACTAGTATTCAAAATGACGCCGCGTTGAAAAACAAGATTATTGCTGTTGATTGTAAGGACAATCGTATCAACTTTGGAGAAGCTGGTCGGTTTGGCCATAATGACTACCGGTTAAATGCAGCAGGTGTAGAGGCATTAAATACGTTAGTACCTATTGTTTTAAATGCTGCTAATAGTGAAAATGGAAAAAAATGGTTTAAACAAATTGTGATTGAAGGATTCACAGATACGGACGGTTCATATCTCTATAACTTAAACTTAAGTTTACGTCGTTCAGAATGGGTCATGTGCAATTTACTCGATCCCAAGTTTAGCCAAGGGTTAAGTTTAACTGAAGCACAAAAGAACCAGGTTAAACAATTATTTTTAGCTGGTGGGGTCTCTTTTAATTCAGCTAAGGATAGTAAAGAAGCCTCACGTCGTGTTGAGCTACGGATGCAATTCTATGGTTTAAAAGAAAAAGAGAACGCTGAACCGCAACCTCATTTTGTTTCAGCACCTGTTGAAACATGCCAATTGACACGGTGATAGTGATGAGTATTGCGAATCTGAAACGTCGTCTTGAAGAAAAAATAAGTGTATTTTCTGAACCAACTCATATACAGACTAAATTTGTTAGACCTCAGCGTTTAATGAAAACATTGTCGATTATTGAGCATAAACTCGATGATCTTGAAAATGTACAACCATTAGAAGAAAAAATTATCAAATCAGTTCTCAAACTTGAACAACATGGGTTTGATGGGATGACTAAACGAGATTGGAAAAATTTGGCTTGGTCTCTCAGTAAAAAACTGCCCAATTATGAAGAAAAACTTTTATTCACACCTGTAGGTGTAAGATTAATTGATTATTTCAACCAATTGGGAATTGACCAACTCCAGTTTGTTTATTTTCCACTGTTGTATAGTTATTTTGCTTTTGAGCAACATGAACTAGAAAACTTACCTAGTAAGTGGATTCAGTTAAGAAAAATACTAGATGAAAATAAATCTTCGATATTTAAAGCTTCAACTCGGCCTAAAAAATGGATGACGACTCTTATAGATAATTCAGAGGTTTTAACCACAGAACCTACGAAAAAATTTGTACTTGAATTTTTACAAGATAATGATGAAAACAGAGTTGCTAATCAATTAGAAAGTTTAAGAATAGCTTCGGTTAGTTGGTTTTGGGATGATTTGATTCGATCTGCAATTAAGTCGATCAAGACAATGAAAGAAGATGAGTATTTTCAAATTATCCCACGTTTTTTAGTATTGCTTGAAAAAAATAAAATATATGCGACGGATATTTTAGCTGCGCTTCTAGAACGGTATGCTAGTACCTCTCAGAGAGAGAAAGTACATGAGGTATTAAAACATCTAGCATTGGATCAATGGGGTAATCCTCAGTATGAATCTTCAGCGGGATGGAATAACGTAAATGCTGATACCAAAAAAATGGTGATTCAGTGGTTTGTAAGGGCAGATTTAGAAGCATTCTTTACGCTATTTAGTCGTACGGCTGATGTAAATCGCTTTAATTACTGGATCAAATTTATTGATAAAATCTCTTTTTCTCAAATTTATCTTGGTCCTGAGGCACTATATTCGCAACGGCATGAACATAAAAGTTTTCGTAATTTAAATAAAGGTCGCTTAAAAGAACTGATAGGTTCCACTCCTTCTAATAATGCATTCTTATTGAAAATAGATAATGTTTTTGTTATTGATTTTTCAGACACTGGTAATGCTTGTTTCTTATTTAATGAATTTCCTTATATAGAAAGCTCCCCAAAAACACATGTCAAAGCTTTAAAAAATTACCATCATAAAGGTTATATTGATAAGTTAGGACATATTGGTAATTGGGGAGAAAGATTTGATCAGCGTTTAGCGGAATTAGGAATTTTTGCTAATCTACGTCAAATGAATAAGTACCAGCCTAATCATAAAAACCGTTATTAAGAGATAGTTATGAAATTAACATTCTGGAAAAGGAAAAAAAGTACTGACTCTGTTGTTGAAGATGACTTGATGGCGAGTATAAAGTCTTTACAATGTGATGACGTTGGATTGATTTATCCTTATCAACAGAATGCTAAAAATGACGCTGATTTTTATTGGGAAAGTCTAGAAGAAGAAGATATCGCCTATCTCATGGATGATCAGTATGTATTGCCATGGGAGGAGCTGTTTCAGCTTCAGCAAGATCCCGAACATAGTAACGTACTTAATTTACTCAACCTACCTAGTCCAACAACTTTACATCCAGTGATTCGTAGTGAGGGAGGATTAAGTGATCCTGATTTTAAAATCATTCTGGATGGATGGTGTGATCAAAATAGGATTAAGTCTAAAGGCCTAATTAAACGAATAGGTGCGGTACTGAATGTTGATGGTCAAGAATATTTACTGAATGAAACGACTTGGAAGCTTTTAGAAAAAATTAAAGAATTTGCTCGTATTTCAAATAAAGATAATAAGCTCAATCAAAAGTATTGGGCTCAAATACGAAGTTTAGCTAATCGAAGTCAGGCAAATTTAGATGAGTTTCTTCGTAAGACCGTGGTACTTGCACCTGAAAAATTACAATTAAATCTACGTAAGAACCTGATTAGTCAGGAATCAGTTGTAGAAGTACAACCCTCCTTTGAGGAGGCGCCGTCAAATTGGTTGCAAACTTTTGACCACTATAATCAGGTACAAGATCAATATAGCATTAGCTTACCAGATGGAGGGGTGGCTCATGTAGTCATTGATCCTCAAGTCAAAAATGTACTGAGTGAAATTAAAAAGATGCCGAATAGACGTGTATCTGGTGAGCGTGCTCAAACATTTTTGCATAACCCCTTCGCGCAATTAGGAGATGATGCCACAGAGGTCATCTCTCCTGAAGGTTTTGAAAAATCAAAGCAAGATGCAGAAATCTATAGTTACAGCTTACAGATAGATAAATTTTATAATGAGTTAGGACATTATGTTTCTGCTCAATTAACTCTCAACGAAAATTCTGGCCGTGAACAACAATCGATTCTGTTGGAACTCTCCACTCTAGAGCAAACAAAATATTTTATCTCTGCTTATGAAAAGCCATCACCAATTTTCATGTGGGCGGGTTATACAATTGATAAAACGAGCTATTTGGATCATCAGGTTCAAGAGTTAAAAAGTGATCTAACAGAAATCCAAAAATATGAAGATGAGCTACAAGCACAACAAGTGTTGGATTTATCCAATTACAGTGACCGGGTTATTGGTATTGGTGAGGCACAAAAACTTAACTCTGAGTTTATTCAAAGAGACAGTGGTGAATCAGAGTGGTTACCACAGCATCTCATGGAGTTGGGAGAACAACTACAAGATCGCTTGTCTAATGAAGCAATAGAGGTGCTTGAACAGCGTATCAAACAGGCTGAGCAAGAAGGTAAAGATCAGGTTCTAATTCCTAATGCGAACACTGAAGTCTCACTAGATGACGCTAAAAAATTATTAAATAGTCTGAGCGATTCAAATAGAAAAGAACCTATTGAAACATTAGAAGAACCTACGGTTAATTTACAGAAAAAAAAGAAAGATACCTTACTCATTGCGAATAACATTGATAAAGCTGAGTTTACTAAACAACGAGCAGATAAATTGGTTTTTGATGAGAAGAACCATCCCCCAGCTAGATTGCCTTCAAGTTTCAGAAGTCAGGAATTTGGTTTAAAACCGCATCAGGAGTATGGAGTTGCATGGTTGCAGAATCTACATCAATATGCACCGGAACAGGTAAGTGGCTGTCTTTTAGCAGACGATATGGGATTGGGGAAGACCCTGCAATTGTTGTGCTTTATTGGTGAATATTTAGAAAATGCGAAAGATAAAAAACCAGTTTTAGTGGTTGCTCCAGTTTCATTGTTAGAAAACTGGGAGGCAGAAGCAAAACGGTTCTTCAGTGCTAAATTTGCTAAGATCCTAAGTCTATATGGTGAGAATTTAAAAGATCGAAAAATTCCCAAGCATTTAATTTCTGCTCAATTGAGAGACGATCACGGTATTACGCATTTGCTTGAAGAAGAGTGGTTAGGTGATGCGGATATCGTCCTCACAACCTATGAAACGATGCGTGATCTAGAGTTTTCTTTAGCGCGAGTTGATTGGGGGATTATGATTTGCGATGAAGCACAAAAAATTAAAGTACCTACGGCTATGGTGACAAAAGCGGCTAAAGCTCAAAAGGCAGACTTTAAAATAGCATGTACTGGTACTCCAGTGGAAAATTCACTCACTGACTTATGGTGCTTATTTGATTTTATACAAGAAAATTTGCTAGGTTCATTGAATGAATTTGGAAAAACTTATCGTCGTCCTATAGAAAATATTGAGAATGTGGATAATGAAGTATTGGAACAATTACGGAACTTGATTGCACCACAAGTTTTAAGACGGATGAAACATGATGTTGCTGACTTACCAGAAAAAATTGAAGTAGATCATTGTAAAAATATTACGATTTCTTCACTTCAACGTCACTTATATGCCGATGTAATTAATCGCTACAGGAGGTTGTCAGAAGAAGGTAATCAAGGTGCGATGTTGGCATCACTGCACAGTATGCGAATGATTTGTGCACATCCATTCCAATTGCAACCGAATGCTTCAATTCATGAATCACCTAAAGTAGATTGGTTGATTAAAACATTAGAAGCAATTAAGGCAAAGAATGAAAAAGTTATTATCTTCACTGAATTTAGAGATATTCAAGTATTCCTGAAACGGATTCTTCTAGAACGATTCGGCTTAAATGTTACAACCGTTAATGGGGATTCAAATACAAGTAGCAAAAAAGGTTTAACACGGCAAAACCTTATTGATAGATTCCAAGCAACTAGTGGTTTTAATGTGATTATTTTATCAACCACTGCTGTAGGCTTTGGCGTTAATATCCAAAAAGCTAATCATGTCATTCATTATACGCGCAGTTGGAATCCTGCCAAGGAGGATCAGGCAACTGACCGTGCGTATCGTATAGGACAAGATAAAGAAGTTTTTGTTTACTACCCATCAATAGCAGCAAATGATTTTGATACTTTTGAGATAAAATTAGACCGACTTTTATCAAGTAAACGAGCTCTGGCGGATGATATGTTGAAACCAAGCACTGATCTAAGCAAAGAACTGATTAAATTAATATAAATAAGAGGCATAGCAATAGGCGATATTTGTCTAGGAGGGTGGTAGTAGTCTACTTCTAGCATTAACTTATAAATTGTAGTGAACCAAACTTAATCTGACAGTTGACGATATTTGATTGTAAGTGTCAGGTTAAGTTTGAGCTAATACCAATATATGCAAAGTTTGTGGTTGGCTTGTTGTATATCTCAATATCGCTCTGATTTTATAGCATTAAATCTTGAATTAGCTTAAATATATTGGTGATTCAATTCAATGTGATTTTAACCTGTATATTTTCCTGAGATACGAAGTCTATTTCATTTTTTTTCCTCTATTCTCAACCAATTACCATTATTTCATAGCCTTGCTTGAGATTGCAAATTCAACTCGATAAAGTGCTTTGAGCGATTAAAAAAGAGTTTTTACAATGGCTAAAACAATAGTCTATGTATGCAGCGGATGTGGCAAGGAAGAGGATAAATGGGTAGGAAATTGTGTTAAATGTAGAGCATACAATAGTTTCAGTAAAAAAACAGTTGAGCGAAAAGTTCAACATCGGGCAACCACTGGTTTAAGCAAATCAGGATATGCAGGACAACAACATCATATCACTAAATTAAATATGGTGCAGATGAGTCAGGAGTTTAGGTGCTCAACAGGTATTGAGGAATTTGATCGTGTCTTAGGTGGTGGGTTGGTCGCTGGATCTGTTGTATTGATTGGTGGTGATCCAGGCATTGGCAAGTCGACTTTACTTTTACAAACAGCTACTCATATCGCAGCAAATCAATCAGTTTTATATATCACTGGGGAGGAATCACTATCACAAGTCGCAATCCGTGCTAAACGATTAGGTCTGCCATTAGATAGACTGGATGTCATGGCAGAAACGAAAGTGGAACGTATTTGTGAAATATTGGAGGAACAAAAAACCTCTATAGTGATTTTAGATTCTATTCAAACCTTATACACGGAGGCTATTCCTGCCGCATCTGGTAGCACATCACAAATTAAAGAATCTGCTTCAATCTTAACTCGATTTGCTAAACAGAGGGGGATATCTTTACTGATTGTTGGGCATGTGACCAAAGACGGTGCATTGGCTGGTCCTCGTGTACTTGAACACATGGTCGATTGTGTATTGTATTTTGAGGGGCAAAGTGATTTACAGTATCGAATGATGAGGGCTGTTAAAAATCACTTTGGAGCTGTAAATGAATTAAGCGTTTTTGAGATGACGGATCAGGGGTTAATCGAAGTTATCAACCCAGCAACGATTTTTTTGGATCGCTATGGCGAAGCAATTGCTGGGTCTGTAGTCATGGTCAGCCGAAATGGTGTACGACCATTTTTAGTTGAAGTGCAGGCTTTGGTGAGTAAAACACAAAATGCATCCAGACAACTTATTTTAGGTCTCGAGCATAATCGTCTATCGTTGCTTCTTACTATCATGAAAGAACATGCCAAAATAGACATTATAGAGCATAATGTCTATGTTAATATTGTTGGGGGATTAAAAATTACAGAAACGGCTTCAGATTTAGCGGTTCTGCTGGCTTGTGTATCAAGCTGGAAAAACCAACCTTTGCCTCATGATATGGCAGTGTTTGGTGAAGTAGGGCTGTCTGGCGAGATTCGTTCTGTACCTAGCGCACAAGAACGTATAAAGGAAGCGCAAAAGAACGGATTTAAAATTGTAGTTGTGCCAAAAGTGAATCTGCCAAAACAACCTATAGGCTCTGTGAAAGTGATTGCTGTGGAGTATTTGTATCAAGTATTACAGATTGTTTTTGAAAATGATTTGCTGGTTGTGAGTTAAACAAACATAGAATTATTTTGTTCGGCTGCTTGAAATTTATAGTATGTTGCCGTTGACGAAGGGCAGCCATTATGATGTTGTTGAGACTAAACAAGTAGATATATAAGTCCTAGCCTTATGGGCGACGGAGATGCGGCCACGAATCAAAACACTGGGTAAAGGCTCAGCCAGTCCACACAAAGACTGTTGATAAGAGATGAGGGTGGATGCATATTCTTGCTCAAATGGACACTTAATAGTATATCGTACTGGACACAGATTCTTCTTTTAATTGGACACTCTTATTTTCAGACACTCTTTGCATCTAAAACGAAATTTAAACGAAAAAAGTAAAATGATTCCTATGAAAAAAGCGGTTATTGCACTGAGTTGCTTAAGTATACTTTTGATGGCCTGTTCCTCGCTTCTTAATCCAAGTATTCAGAATTCACTAAAAGAAGTGAGAACATCAAAATTCCTAAAAAATGAAGATAAAACAAAAACCATTGGTGGGATTGATGCAAATAGTAATGGTGTGCGTGATGATATTGAGGGATACATAAAGCTCAAATATGGGAATAACCCTGAATTTGTTAGCGTATATATGCAGTATGCACAAGAATTACGAAGAAAGCTGACTTTGGCTAGTGATGATCGTGAGGCCTATCGTAGAGCGTCACACGAAGTTAGTAGAAAAATGGTTTGTGCTGCGGAAATTGACTATAAAGTTGAGCCTGAAAAAATGTATCGGGACACAATGATCATTTATGCCCTGTCGGTGAATACCAAGCAACGTAAGGCTGAAAGTAATCGTATTAGCTCGTTGGTGAGTGGCATGGTATTCACATTACCAACTGAGGAACACTGCAAAAATTAATGAATACGTTTATTAAAGTGTCCAACTTAAAGAAGAATGGGTGTCCAAATACTTATTGATTTTGCCGGTGGAGATGTTTTACAGCCAAATCCATTTTTATTTAATTTAGGTATTGATTAGAAACACAAGAAATTTTAAAGTGGTAAAAAAAGTAGTAAAAAATTTAATTTAAAAATATTATTTAATATATATCAATATCTTATATTTTTAATTTGACGGTCACCGCTTCCGCCAAATTCAAAAAGCCCTGACATTGTCAGGGCTTTTTTTATTGCGCTCCGTTTTATTTTTATATTCTTTATATGGAGCTGATTTATTTTAAAGAGGAGAGCTAAACATATTTTATAGGTATTATATAAATACCTTTAAGATATATTATTTTGCTTCGAATATCTAAAAATAAAAATCCATAAAATATGAAAAACGAATATTTATATAGATTGCTTTTCTATAAAATAATCATCGATAATCTTTCACCTGTCGCAATTTATATGCGACAGAGGAAGATTAAAATCAATTGTTTAAATTTTATAGGTTGACAGTAATATATTGGTTTCACTGTTATAAATCCCTGAAATACTTCTGATCCGACTTAAAATTAAATCAAAATTCACCAAATTGTCGGACTGGATTTCTACCAGTAAATCCCATTTGCCATTCGTCGTATGTAAGGTCTGAATAGCCGGATCGAGACGTAGCTCCTTGATGACGGCCTGTGCCTTGTTGCCTTCCACCATAATACTCATCCAGGCCTGAATAAGCTGCGGATTCAGGTTCGGTTTAATGCGTACCGTATAGCTGGTAATGATGCTAGTCGCTTCCATGTACTCGATTCGCTTTTGAACCGTGGCCCGGGAATTTCGGGTTTTCTGCGCAATTTTTGTAATTGAGATACGTGCATTTTCTCTTAACAATCCAAGTATTTTATTGTCCATTTTATTTTTTTTAAACGGATGAATAATTGGTTTTTAATTCTTGATTCTTAGTTATTATTGAATAATAAAAAAAATAATTGGATTTAAGGATAATATTCTAAGCACTATCTGCCTAAACTATTTCTGAATAAAATTCTTTATCCCAAGCTTATTAAAAATCAAAAGTGTATCTCTATTTTATAAGGCTATTCTCTTTAAACGATTTTCACTATAAAAAGAGAGAAGGCTAAACTTGCACTCAATGTTGAAGCAGCGTTTAGCCAGTTCATCTAGTTCAGATTAACGTACAGTTTTCCCCAACCGTGCCAGTAAAATCACTGGAATCAGTCCGACCAGAACAATCAATAAGGCTGCAATTGCGCCTTCTTCATAGGTACCACGTGAGGCTTCGGCATATAACTGCGTGGCCAGGGTTTCCATATTCAGCGGACGTAGCAACAATGTGGCCGGCAGCTCTTTCATACAATCCACAAAAATCAGTAAGGCTGCTGAAATCAGTGCAGGACGTAATAAAGGCAAATGGATACGGGTCAGAATCCCGCCTTTGCTCTGGCCCAGATTACGTGCGGCATCATCAAAAACGCCATGAATCCGGTTATACCCCGATTCAATCCCGCCAATTGAAATGGCTAGAAAGCGTACCGCATAGGCGTAAATTAAGGTGAAACTGGTGCCTAAAAACAGCAGGCCGGTATCCAGACCAAGCTGGAATTCCAGAAAATCCGCTACGGCGTGATCAATCGCGCCCAAAGACAGCATCAGGCCAATGGCCAGTACGGTGCCCGGAATGGCATAGCCCAAACTGGCAACCCGGCTTAGCCAGCTGCTTCGGCTAAACCGTGCGGTACTCACAATCATAAAGCCAATCAGCATGGTCACAAAAGTGGCAATACTGGCTAAGGTAAGCGTATTGATTGAGGCTTGCAGCAGATATTCAGAGAAACCGGCATATTGTAAACGCTGATAAGATTCGACCAGTAAATGACTGATCGGAATTAGAAAACCAATAATCACCGGAATCAGCCCTAGGCCGAATAGCAGCCAGGCTTTGGCGCCGGTCACTGGCTGGGCGGGCATCAGCCGGCTACGCTGGGCCGAGTTCATATAGCGCTGTTTGCGTCGCCCCAGCCGTTCTACCAGTACCAGCAGGCTAATCATCAGCAACATAAAAATTGCAATCTGGGCGGCACTGGCCAGATCGGACTGGTTGGTCCAGGTCGAATAAATTGACAGGGTCAGGGTTTTAATGCCCAGAAATTCGGTGGCACCAATATCATTGATGGTTTCCATCAGGGCCAGACTGGCACCAACCGCAATGGCCGGGCGAGCCAGCGGAATCGCAACCCGGAAAAACACCTGTTCCGGTTTTAATCCCAGACTGCGCGCCACTTCAATCAGGCTGGCCGACTGCATCAGGAACATGGCACGGGTACTTAAATAGACATAGGGATACAGGACAAAACTAAGCAGAAAAATCGCGCCCCAGAGCGAGCGGATATTCGGAAACCAGAGCTGCTGCATTTCTAGCTGAAGCCAGTCCCGCAGCAGGGTCTGCACAGGACCAATCGGATGCAAAATATCAATATAGCTATAGGCAATAATATAGGTTGGTACGGCCAAGGGCAGTAACAGTGCCCAGTCCAGAAAACCACGGCCACGGAATTGATAGGCCGTGACCAGCCAGGCACTGCCGGTACCAATCAGAATCGTCAGAATCCCGACACCAAACAGCAACAGGCCGGTTTCAATCAGGGTGGGAGGAATCACATATTGCAGCAGATGGTCCCAAATCTCGCTATTGCCCTGTAAGGCCGTCCAGAGCAAAGCCAGCACAGGCAGACAGGCCAGCAGGGTAAACAGGCCACTGAGTGAAAAAAGTGCAGTTACAGGAGATTTTTTCTGGGTCATCGGGGGATCAACAGGCTGGACATGGACACAAGACTGATAGCACGAGCAGCAGTCTGCCCGCGCTATCTGATGATTCAGGTTTAGTGATTAAACTGGACTTTATCAACCAGCAGATTGGCTGCCTTACGATGGCGAGCAATCTCACTTAAACGCAGTGAATCAATATCTAACTTGCCGAAACTGGCGATAATCGGATCAATCTTCACACCTGGTTTGACGGGATATTCATAACCACTTTGTGCATACATGGCCTGAGCCTGATCTGAGGCCAGGAACTCCAGTAACTGTACCGCTTCTTTGCGATTTGGCGCATGTTTGGCTACAACTGCACCTGAAACATTGACATGGGTGCCGCCATTTTTAAAGCGCGGTAACACCACATTAATGGCATTGCCCCAGCGCTGCTGTTCAGCATTGCCATTGCGCATGGTGCCCACATAATAGGTATTGGCCACACCAATATCACAGATTTTACCCAGAATATCGCGCGCCACATCGCGGTCACCGCCACTGGCCGGACGTGCCAGATTGGCTTTAACCCCACGTAACCAGGTTTCTGCCGCTTTTTCACCATGATGGGCAATATAGGCGGCAATTAACGCGGTATTGTAGGGATGGCTGCCCGAACGGATACAGATTTTGCCTTTCCATTGCGGATTGGCCAGATCTTCATAATGAATGGCGTTCAGTGGGGTACGTTCTTTGGAGGCATAGACTGCACGGGCACGCATTGACAGGGCATACCAGTGGCCATTGGCTGCACGTAAATTGGCCGGAATGGCATTATTTAATACTTTGGAATTCACGCGCTGGGTGAGATCTGCTTCGACCAGATCCACCAGATTGCCAAAATCGACGGTGAGCATCACATCGGCCGGTGAACGGCGTCCTTCAGCTTTCACTCGCTCCAGCAGGCCATCTTTAATAAACACGGTATTGACCTTAATGCCGCTGCTTTCGGTAAATTCTTTTAATAAGGGCTGAATCAGCACCGGTTCACGCGTGGTATACAGGTTTACCTGCGCGGCTTGCGCCAGACCGCTCAGCGCCAGCAGGCCGCTGGCCAGCAGTGGAATTTTGATTGTTACTTTCATCATTTTTCATTCCTTATTGTCAATTTAAAAAGTATTGGCCACTTCAGTCGTGGTGGTGGCTGCCGGCTGTGAATCTTGGACGAAGAAAAAACACTGCTGCAGATCGAGGCTCACATAGACCTGTTCCTGATAAGCGGTGTGTGCCGGGCTGACCTGCGCCAGAATAATGGTTTCGGGGTCCAGTTGCAGGCGTAACTGTTCGGCATGGCCCATAAAGCTGGAGGACAGCACCGTCGCCGGGATTGCGCCGGCTGTCGGCTGGCTAAACACCTGCACCTGATGTGGACGGAAACAGCAGCGGATTGGCTCTTGGTGCTGCACCAGCGCTTCACTGATGGGATGTGTGCCAAAACAGGTCTGTAACTGCTGCGCGACACGCTGCGCCGGAATTTCATTCAGGGCAGAAAAATAACGGGCGGCAAATAAGGTGGCTGGCTGTCGGTATAGGGCTTTCGGCGTACCGATCTGAATAATTTCGCCCTGATGCATCAGGATAATCTGATCGGCAATTTGCAGCGCCTCTTCCGGATCATGGGTAACAATAACTGTGGTGGTGCCGGTCTGCTTCAGAATTTCGATGGTATTTTGCCGGATCTGGTCACGCAGGCGATGATCGAGATTGGAAAAAGGTTCATCCATCAAGAGCACCTGCGGTTTAGGTGCCAGGGCACGGGCCAGGGCCACGCGCTGCTGCTCGCCACCAGACAGGGTATAGGGATAACTGTGCAGATGATGCTGCATCGAAACATGCTGTAGCGCCTGTTCGGCCACCGCCTGACGCTGTGCTTTGGGCAGTTTTTTCAGGCCAAACATGACATTGTCCAGTACGCTTAAATGCGGAAACAGGGCATAGTCCTGAAACACCAGGCCAATATTGCGCGCTTCGGCTGGAATCTGCTGCTGTTCGTTCCACAGGATTTGCTGTTCAAGCTGGATTGAGCCACTGCTTGGGGTTTCTAATCCGGCAATCAGACGTAACATGGTGGTTTTGCCACAGCCCGAATGGCCCAGCAGGCAGATAATTTGTCCGCGCTGTGCAGACCAGCTAGCCTGATGCACCGCAAAACGCGAGCCGAATTGTTTGCTCAGTTGCCGAATGGTCAAGACATTGGCCTGAGCTGCAGTATAAGCATTCATGGTCAATTCACAGGATGATTTTTATGCAGTTATCATAACTGAGAATTTTTCTCATGTAGAGTGTTTTTACCAATGAGAATGTAAATAGTTTCAGTTTTGAGAGTTTTATCGGGTTACAGGCAATCGGCCGATTTTCTTCAATTTATTTTCATAAATGGTATTTGAGTTGCTGCAAAGGGTGCAGCTTAAACAGACTGTTCACACTCAGGTAAAAGTCAATCAAGGCCGGCTTTAAGACATAAAAATAGCCGCTCAATGGAGCGGCTATTGGGCCAAAATCATCATGGCCCTTGGGAGAGAAGGACGGGTTTATTTGCCCGGTAAGTCAAACCAGATCATCTGGCTTTCTTCGGTTGCCTGAATATCCGCATGTTCCGCGAATAACAGTGCATCACCAGCTTTAACCGTATGTTCACCAATCTGCACTTCACCACGAATCACATGCACATAGTTGAGCTGCTGGGTCGCCTGTACGTTTAGGCTTTGGCCGGCTTCAAGTACCGCGGTTTTCACTTCAGCCTGCTGGCGAATATGCATTGGAGCCTGTTCGTTCGGGCCAACAATCAGGTGCCATTGGTTCGGCTGTTCACGTGGGTCGAGTTTAATTTGCTGATAATTTGGCTCTGCATCACGCACATTTGGATGAATCCAGATTTGCAGCATATGCACTGGTACATCGCCCTGGTTGATTTCACTGTGCTGAACCCCGGTTCCGGCGCTCATCAGCTGCCATTCACCCGCACTGATATGCCGTTCATTGCCCATGCTGTCTTTATGTGAAATGGTGCCATCCAGTACACAGGTTAAAATTTCCATGTTGTCATGCGGATGGGTACCAAAACCATTGTGGGCAGCAATCCGGTCATCATTAATCACACGAAGCACACTCACACCCATGTATTTCGGGTTGTACCAGCTGCCAAATGAAAAGCTGTGTTTGGTGTCTAACCAGCCGGCTTTAACATGACCACGTTCTTCACTACGATGTAAGTAGGCGTTCATCAGATAATCCTCTAATTCTTTTTGAGCTTGAGGCTATCTTAGTGTTTTACTTGGTGCCTGTTCTAGGCATGGAATGCAATATATCGTTCCAGATTCGCAACGTCATAGATTCAAACCTCCGTAATTAAAAAAGCCTGCATCGGCAGGCTTTTTATGGGGTATAAGCAGATTATTCGAGGAATTTAACCGTAACCCCTGAACGGACTTTACGGCCCAGGTCGTTGGCATCCCAGTTGGTCAGACGGATACAGCCATGCGAATAGGATTTAGAAATCATCGACGGGTTTGGCGTACCGTGAATACCAAAGGATTTTTTGCTCAGACCAATCCAGATATTCCCCACTGGACCGTTTGGACCTGGTGGTAAGGACAGTGGCTTCATGTTTTTGCCCTGGATAAAGTTACTTGGCGAGTAGCTGTACCACGGGTTTGGTGCCACACCAGTCACTTTATAAGTCCCGGTTGGTGAAGGGGTGTTGGTATTACCAATACTGGCCGGGAATGATGCGATCATCTGGTTGCGGCTGTTAAATAGATACAGCTGCTTAGCGCCTTTGTGCGCCACAATCAGGTGGATATCTTCCGGCAGGTCATTACGTACATTGGCCACAATCAGTTTTTGACCGGCTTTGTTAAAGTTGGCATTTGGATTGAGCTTTTTCAGGAAGTTTTCATCCATATGGAACTTTTCACCCAGCATTTCAGTGACGCTGGTATAGTGCAGGCCTTTCATTTTGGCTTGCAGTGCATAATCGCCCGGAATTGATTTCACATACGGACCTTTCAGGTCATCTTCAGTAATGGTGTATTCCACGAAAGCCGGTTTTGAACCCTGACGGGCAATTAAAGCATCCCAGGTTTCCTGCGTCAGCACACCGGTCGGTTTAATCCCGTTCATCTGCTGGAAAGAGGCAATCGCTTTCAGGGTATTTTTACCGCTGGTTCCATCAATCGCACCCGGAGAAGCATGGGCATTATTGAGCATCACATGCGCGCGCGCATAGACCGGGAACTGGCCTTTGCCAATATTTTCATACCAGCTGGCATTGTTCAGGCCATCTAAAGTCCAAGAGGCTTTGGCTGGCGCTGTGCTGGCTGAAGTTGTTGCAGGCGCAGCAGTTGTCGGTGCGCTGCCGATATCAGCCTGGGTATCTTCGGCATTTTGCAGGTCTTCAAGGGTCGCTGAAGCCTTGTTCAAATCTTGTTCTTCTTGTTGCGTAATCTGCGTTTCAACTTCTGAAGGTACGACTGCCGCTGATGCGTCTGTTGCAAGCGGATCAATCGGATCTTCAACCGCTGTATCGCTAATCAATTGAGGATTCAACGGCTGTTCAGCAGTGGTTGCAGCCAGGGCTGTACCAGCAAACATGCAACTTAAACTCATTGCGAGTACTGTGCGAACGAACATGTAAGTCAACCTTAAGAATTATTCATTTACATTTTAAAAACTACACAAGTATTACAGAAAAAATGAGGAGATGCAGTATCTGTTTTGTGTAAATATCACTTTTATCTTTTACAGTCCGGCATTTTTAAAGGACTAAAGAAGTTATTAAAATTTCTGCCTTTTTGATATGATAGATGCAAGATTCAGTCGAAGTTAGGAAAGTAAATGACGGCCTTAAAAAATGATCGTTTTCTACGTGCCTTGTTGCGTGAACCCGTAGATACCACGCCGGTATGGATGATGCGTCAAGCAGGACGTTATCTGCCTGAGTATCGTGAAACCCGTGCCAAGGCCGGAGATTTTCTTTCCTTGTGCAAAAATACCGAATTTGCCTGTGAAGTGACCTTACAGCCTTTGCGCCGTTATGAGCTGGATGCAGCCATTCTATTCTCCGATATTTTAACCGTACCGGATGCTTTGGGCTTAGGTTTGTACTTTGAAGCTGGTGAAGGTCCGAAGTTTCATAAAACCGTGCGTACCGAGCAGGATGTCGCCAATCTGCCGAATTTTAATGCCAAGTCAGATCTGGACTATGTCATGAATGCGGTGTCGACCATTCGTTCGGCTCTGGGCGGACAGGTGCCGTTAATTGGTTTTTCTGGCAGTCCGTGGACGCTGGCGACTTATATGGTTGAAGGTGGTTCAAGCAAGGATTTCCGCTTTACCAAGCAGATGATGTATGCCCAGCCGGAAGTGCTGCATGCTTTGCTCGACCGTCTGGCAGTCGCTGTGATTGACTATTTGAATGCGCAAATTGATGCTGGTGCACAAGCGGTGCAGATTTTTGACAGTTGGGGTGGGGCACTGGCGCATCGTGAATATATCGAGTTCTCGCTGAACTATATGCAAAAAATTGTAGCGGGTCTGCAACGCGAAAAAGATGGCCGTAAAATTCCGGTCATTCTATTTACCAAAGGCGGAGGTCAATGGCTGGAGCCAATGGTGGCCACCGGTGCCGATGCTTTTGGTCTGGACTGGACCACGCCATTAAATGTGGCGCGCCAAACCGTGAATGGCCGTGCTGCGTTACAGGGCAACCTTGATCCAGCCACGTTATATGGAAGCCCGGACTCAATCGCCAAGGCGACCAAAGCCATGCTGGATGATGCCTATGCGCATGGTGAAAAAACCGGCTATATTGCCAACCTAGGACATGGTATTACCCAATGGGTTGATCCGGCCAATCCGAAAGTCTTTATTGATACGGTACATGAATACAGTGCCAAGTACCTTTAAGAAGATGCAACAATATTAGGATTCAGCCTTGATCACAATTTTAAAATCAGGTTTTGAATTCACTTATAAGGCAGCTTCGGCTGCCTTATTTGGAATTTTATTGCTGATTGCTTTTGCTTTTACCGCCAGTCTGGGTAGCCAGGACTATTACGGTTTTTTCCGTTATGACTATTTGCTGTTTTATGCGGTCCTCATTCAGATTTTACTGCTGTATCTCAAGCTAGAATCCTGGGCCGAGGCCAAAGTCATTGCGCTGTTTCATCTGCTGGCGATGATTATGGAAATTTTTCTGACCCATCCGGCGATTGCGTCCTGGCAGTATCCGCAGCCGGCCGTATTTAAAATTATGACCGTGCCGCTGTTTGCCGGGTTTATGTATTCGGCTGTCGGCAGTTTCTTTGCCCGGTCCTTGCGTTTGTATCGGGTATCTTTTACTCGCTTGCCGGGTTTTGCCAATATGCTGAGTCTGGCGGTGCTGTCTTATATTAATTTTATGAGCAAGTTTTTTGTGCCGGATATCCGCTATGTGCTGTTTGCCTGGAGCGTACTGATATTCTGGAAAACCCGTATCCAGTTTGAATTGCAGCATCACCGGATGCAGCTGCCGATGTTACCGGTCTTGTTGTTACTGGCCTTTATTATCTGGATTGCAGAAAATATCAGCACCTTTTACCAGATCTGGCTGTATCCAAGTCAGGTCGACAGCTGGCATATGGTTGGCTGGGGCAAGTTGGGGTCCTGGTATCTGCTGTTATTGCTGAGTCTGGTGCTGGTCTTGAAAATTCTGGGTGATCGTCAGCCAAATGGCATCTGGCAACTGAAACCTGCGCACTTAAAGGATACAGAAAAATAATTTTTCCACTTTGGTATAAAGTGTTTTGTGTTCGCTGGCGGATGCGTTATCTTTAAACAGTGTAATAAAAATTACACATTGTGAAACAATAACAAACTCAGATAATAAATTCTGGAGACTTTTATGTTAAAAAAATTAGCTTTGGCAGCAGTATTGGCAGCAGGTTCAACAGCAGCATTTGCAGACGCTGATGCCGGCTGTGGTATTGGTTCTCAAGTTTGGGCAGGTCAGTCTGGTAAAGTGCCTAAAATTTTAGCTGCTACAACCAATGGTATTTTTGCAAACCAGTTGTTCGGTATTACCTTCGGTACTTTAGGCTGTAGCGGTACTGGTACTGTAACTGCGCAAGTGGTGACATTTACCAATGAAAATGCCGAAACGCTGGCGCGTGATATGGCTGTAGGCGAGGGTGAAAGCCTGAACGTACTGGCTGAATTACTGAGCATTAAAGCAGAAGACAAAGCACGTTTCTTTGCAGTGACCAAACAAAACTTCTCTGAAATTTATTCAGCTGACAACCAGACTTCTGTTGAAGTGCTGGCTTCTTTACAGTCAGTGATGGCACAAGACGACATCTTAAAAGCCTACGTCTAATTAAGCATCCCATAAAACCCTGTCTTCTGGCAGGGTTTTTCTCTATATAAGAACCGAATAAGAATTGATCTGCTGAATGAAACCTCTTGCTTTTGTATGTGCTGCTTTGTTATCTCCTGTGGCGTATGCCGCGACATCTTCTGCTGAATCTTCAACCCTAACACAGTTGTATATCCAGCGTGCTGAACAGCAGCAACTGGCACAGCAAAACACCTGGCAACGCCTAATGTATGCCAATGCCACCGGGCAGAGTACTGTCAGCTATGCCGGCTATTTTTTAACAGAGGCCAAAACACCCGATTTAAACCAGGAATTACAGGCGCATATTGCAGCGCTGTTTCAGCAGGCCGAGCCAAATCAATCGGTACAATGCCGTTTTCCGGCACGTAGCCGCTGGCTGGTGCAACAACTGAATATTCCACAGACGGAACTGGCTGCCGTGGCCTGTCCGGAACTGGATGAATGGATTGGCCAGATTCGTCCATACAAAACCACTTTAATTTATGCCACCGATTTTATGGGCAATCCCAGCTCCATGTTCGGGCATACCTTGCTGCGACTGGACCCGAAAGATCAGCAGGAACTGAACCTGATTTCCTATGCGGTAAATTATGCGGCCACAGTGCCGGGTGAGCAAAGCTGGTCCTATGCCTGGAAAGGTCTGACCGGACAGTATCCGGGTGAATATTCCCTCATGCCGTATTACCGCAAGGTTAAGGAATATGGTGATCTGGAAAGCCGCGATTTATGGGAATACGAGCTGGATTTAAGCCCGGATGAAACCCGTTTTCTGGTGGAACATATCTGGGAAATGAAGCACGTCAGCTTTCCCTATTATTTTGTCAGTGATAACTGTGCCTATCGTTTATTGGGCCTGATTGATCTGGTCCGTCCAGAGCTGAATTTACAGCAACAGTTTAAAGTGGCGTCGATTCCAGTTGAAACCATCAAGGCGCTGGCAGATTCAGATCTGGTCAAAGACACCGTGTATCGCCCGGCGCTAGAAACCCAGTTACTGGCTCAAGCCCGCCAGCATGGTACAGACCTGGCGCAAGCTGCACATCAGCTGGCTTTTGCCGAATCTGCCGATTTAAATACGTTATTACAGTCTTATACCGCATTAGAGCAGGCCAAAATACTGGAAATGGCCTACGATGATCTGTACCTGCAGTTTTTAGCCCGCAAGGTCGAAACCGGTTTTGCCCAGCCACGTTTACGCCAATTACTCAGCCTGCGAAGCCAGCTTCAGGTCGACAAGCAGCGCCGCGCGCCGGACGTCCCAAACGTTGATCCAAGCCAGGGCCATCATGCGCGTAACCTGACGCTAAGTACCGGTGAAGTACAGGGACAGTCCTTTATCGAACTGGGGCATCGGCAAGCCTATCATGATCTGCTCGATCCGCAAGGTGGTTTTCGTACCGGGACTCAATTGCTATTTTTACAGGGTGCGCTGCAATATCGGGATGAAACCCTAAAACTGAGTCAGCTCGATGTGCTGGCGGTGAACTCCTATAACCCGATTACGCCGTTTAAAACACCATTGTCCTGGGGTTTTAATCTGGGCTGGACCCAGGAAGCGCTCGATCAGCATGGTCAGTTCAGCACTCAGGAACAGCATGGTGTAGCCAATTTACAGGTCCAGATGGGCTATAGCTGGGCCAGTGCCGACCGTGAGCATATTTGCTATGCCCAGCTACAAAACCATCTACAGGCCGGTAAAGCACTGGGTCGTGGCTGGCGCGTGGGTGTCGGACCCACCTTGGGCTGCCAGAATATCTGGAGTCCGCAGCTGAATAGTGTGCTGCAAGTGGAATTGCCATACTGGGAAGATGCCCAGCAATGGAATTTGAGACTGCACAGCCAGCTGCAATATGTGCTGAATCCGCAGCATGCGATTCGTCTGGGCTGGGAATATCAGCAGCAGGATCAACAGGACTGGCATCAGACCAGTCTTGGTTATGCCTGGTTCTTTTAAGCTGAAGTCGTGAAGTCAGGCTTGAAAATCCAGATTGTTATTAAGTGAATATTCATTTAATTCACAAAAGAATTGTCTTATGTGACAGCTGCGTTAAAATCTGCGCTGTAATTCATCTGTGTGAGGCGGTTGTATGAACCAAGAGCGTATAGAGGAACTTGCAGCGCAGTGGCAGGCGATTTGCGGGCAATTTTCTGAAACCGATTTAAGCTATAGCTTCGAGTTCATTCAACAGCATGTCACGGTGCTGGTGGCCGAATTTTATCGACAGATGATGCAGGAGCAGGAAGCCTCTTATTTCCTGTCCGATGAACTGGTGCGTAGCCGCCTGAAAAATGCCTTGCAGCAATGGCTGCTGGACAGTTTTGCAGTTCCGTTCAAGCAGGATTTTAAAGCCATTGTCGCCAAGCAGCTGAAAGTTGGGGAAGTGCATGCGCGTATTGGCGTTCCCTCCTGGCTGATTATTCGCGGCATCCGCGAAATCCAGCGCAAAAGTTTTGCCTTTTTTCTGCAAACCCCGCAGGCCGATGTACTGGCTGCTGCCGATTATATGACCCAGGTGCTGAGCCTGGCCGCGGAAATTATGTGCCGCACTTATGAGGCCAAGGTGGAAATTCATAATGATATGAAACACACCTACCGCCTGTTTTCTGCCATGCAGGATGTGGCCGTGCAAAAAGACCGCCAGCGCGGTTGTCTGCTGGACTGGGAAAATGAGCTGATGTTTAAAGCCTTTTCTGACCAGTCACAGCTGTTTCATCCGCCACTCTCCAAATCTGAATTTGGCCTGTGGTTCATTCATAAAGCAGCCTATGCTTTTGCCAGCGCCGAGCAGGTCGAGTTTATTATCCAGCGGATTTATCAGGTGGATCAGTTGAACCAGCAGCTGCTGGACACTTCCAATCAGCAGCAGAAGCTGTTACTGATTCAGCAGATTCGCTGTAAAAACCGCGAAATCCAGCATCTGGTCGATCAGCTGTTTCAGGTGGCGGAATATATCGGCACGGGCAATGATTCGCTGACCCAGCTGTTAAACCGGCGTTATTTAAATACCATCCTGATTCGTGAAATCCAGTTCTCGCGCAAAAACCGCTCACCTTTAAGTCTACTGGCGATTGATGCCGATTTCTTTAAAGAGATTAATGACCGCTATGGCCATGCCGCCGGTGATCTGGCCTTGCAGTTTATGGCCGAAGTGCTGCTGGAATCGAGCAAGGGCAGTGATTATGCTTTCCGGGTTGGTGGGGAAGAGTTTTTATTGCTGCTGGTCGATAGTGACTGGAACCGGGCCCAGATGATTGCCGAAACCATCCGTCGCCGGGTTGAAGATACCCCAATCCGTTCTGCTGAAGGTGAGAGTTTTAAATTTACCGTGAGTATTGGCGCAGTGCAGTATGATGGCCATCCGGATTATCAGCGTTTTCTGGATGCCGCAGATGCAGCCTTATATAGCGCCAAAAATGCCGGACGTAATCAGGTCTATCTGGCCAAATAAGCCTTTTAAGTCTCATCCCGGCATGAAAAAACGCCCAAAACTGTCGGGCGTTTTTTTATATCAAAGCAGCAAGATAAAACCAGCCAAAACATCAAAAAGCTCAAGCGGTATTTTAGGCCTCAACCACCACATAATATTTTTTCACTGCTGCAACCACTTCAAAGGTACCGACAAAACCCGGTGGAATAATTCCGGCCTGACCGGCGGTAACTTCAATATATTGTCCGTGCTGGTCATGAATACGCACCACGCCTTCAATCACATTAAAGAATTCCTGTTTATTGTCAGCAAAGACAATATTCCAGGCGCCGACTTCGCACTGCCAGATGCCACAGCTCATATTGGGATGTTCATAGGCACTATATGTATCACGTTTGGGATTGCCTTTGACCAAACGATCCGGACGCGGGAAGTCGACACTGCATTCACTTTGGGTCAGGCCCTGACCGGCTAAATAAATTGAAGACATTTGCATTCCTTAAAATAATAGGGAAACCAGCGGTAGTATAAGAAACAGGACATAAAAAAGCCCCAACAGATGTCGAGGCTCCAGCATTATTTAGGTTTAGTAACTTTCAGGTACGGCACTTAAAAATTCACGGCGTGCATCTTTATCGGTTTTAAAGTCACCAATAAATGACACGGTACGTGTGGTCGATTCCTGCTTGCCAACACCACGCATCATCATGCACATGTGTGCAGAGTCAATCACCACCGCAACACCGCGGGCTTTGGTCACTTCAGCCACGGCTTCTGCAATCTGCTGGGTCAGGTTTTCCTGAATCTGTAAACGGCGCGCAAACATTTCAGTAATACGGGCAAATTTAGACAGTCCCAAAACATTGCCTTCCGGTAAATAGGCAATATGCACACGGCCATAAAATGGCAGCAGGTGATGCTCGCATAGCGAATAGAATTCGATATTTTTGACCAGCACCATTTCACGGTTATCAGACGGGAACACGGCGTTGTTGGTCACTTCAGCCAACGTCTGGCTATAACCCGAGGTTAAATACGAAAATGCTTTAGCAGCACGCATAGGCGTATCTTTGAGACCAGGGCGATTTAAATCTTCACCAACGGCAGTAAGAATGTTTGCGTAGGATTGCTGCATAGACATAAGACGTGTTCACTTACACTGATATTGAACAAGGACGGCATTGTAGCAGAAAACCGCAACAATGCCTGCTTTTGAGGAAAAATCCGCTTATTGTTTAAACTTTGGATTCTTTTCTGCACGTTTTAGCAGAACCAGCACCGCACCGGTGCCGCCCTGTTTTTCCGGCGCACTGACAAAGGCCAGAACATCGCGATGCTGACGTAACCAGCCATTGACATAGGTTTTTAAAATGGCTTCCGGGCCTTTCCCATGCACAATTTTAATCACGTTCTGATTTTCATCTTTGGCCATCTGAATAATTTGCAGCACGGCCACCCGGGCTTCTTCCACGGTACAGCCATGCAGGTCGACCGCTTCAAACCAGCGCAAATTGCCGGCTTTTAAATCTTCAAACACCTTATGCTGCAAGGTGGCAATGCGGTAGCTTAAACTGGCCTGACTGCCCACCGGATTAAGCATGGCTTGCGTGTCCGACAAAATGGTCTCATCAGTTTGCATGGGGCCTTCGGCGGCTGCGCGTTTAGCCAGCGTCTGGGCATCCAGCTTTTTCTTGGCCGGTTGGGCCACTGGCGCGATATTGCCATGATCCATTTTCTGGACCCCACGCATTTCTTTTTGAAACAGCTCAAAATCTTCGGCCTGTTCCTGTTCGGCAGTTTTGATGGCCGGCGCTGCTGGCTCTACGCGCGGATGCGGATTACTGATCTGCTTTTTAAAATCTTTGAGTAATTTAAACTGTTCTTTCGATAGCGAAGAATCGTGTTTGCTCATAATCGAAAATAGGAGGATAAAATTTCAATCCAGTATAGTCTGAATTACGCCTGATTTGAACTGAAACGGATTCAGCTTGGCGCTGCATCTGGCTTGAAATGAGAGATGTTAAGATGGGGCGATATAGGAAGATGACCGCCCTATGAAAGTAGGGCAGTGCAATCGCACAGTTCAGGATAAACCTGCCTCCTGAACTGCACCAAGACTTAGACCTTTTGCGGCGTACCAAACAGCTCGCTAAAGGCCTGATCCGGACACGGTTGTTTCATAAAGCTTTCACCGACCAGGAAGGCATGAATGTCATGCTCCTGCATCATCTTGACATCTGCCGGGGTGGCAATACCGCTTTCGGTTACCAGTAAACGTGCTGGATCGAGTAATTTTTTCAGACGCAATGAGGTGTTTAAATCCACATCAAAGGTTTTTAAATTACGGTTGTTCACGCCAAGCAGACAGCGATCACTTAAACGCAAAGCGCGTTCCAGCTCTTCTTCGTCATGCACCTCAACCAGTACATCCAGATTGTGTTCAAACGCGGTTTTCGACATTTCTTCCAGTTGCTGGTCTGACAGGCAGGCCACAATCAGCAAGATACAGTCGGCATGTAGCGCACGAGCTTCAACCACACCATAAGGATCAATCAGGAAGTCTTTCCGCAGTGCAGGCAGGCTGCAATGGTTGCGGGCCAGCGCGATATTTTCATCAGCGCCCTGGAAAAAATCGACATCGGTCAATACAGACAGACAGGCAGCACCGGCAGCTTCATATTGCTGGGCAATTTCAGCCGGATTAAAGTTTTCACGAATAATCCCTTTAGATGGCGAGGCCTTTTTTATTTCTGCAATCACGCCCGGACGTTTGCTTTTCAAGCTTTGGGCAAAACCGCGCACCGGTGTGGCGGCCTGGGCCAGTTGTTCCAGATCATTCAAACTGCGCTGTTTCAGACGTGCAGCAAACTCTTCCTGTTTGCGATCAACAATTTTACCTAAAATGGTATTTGCGATATCCACCATGATTTTATCCTGCCGTCTTAAGCTTCGTACTGTTTTAAGGTTTTGGTAAATTCGGCCAGTACGCCCATTTTTTCCAGTGCCTGACCGCCATAAATAATGTCATGCGCCAGTGCCACACCCTGTTGATAGGTTTTGGTCAGACCAGACACATAAATCCCGGCGCCGGCATTCAGGGCAATCATGTTGGCCGCTTTTTCACCGCGTTCAGATTTATTTTTGCCAAGTGCATCTTTAATCAGGGCCAGACTTTCTGCCGAGTTTTCCACCACCAGACCGGTGAGGGTTTGCGATTCAATGCCCACTTCTTCTGGAGTAATGGTCCATTCGGTGATTTCCCCATCTTTCAGTTCTGCTACGGTCGTGGCAGATGCCAGACTGATTTCATCCAGACCATCACGTGAATGCACCACCAGCACGTGTTCAGCACCCAGCTGGTTCATCACTTCAGCAATCGGGCGGCAGAGTTCGCTGGAGAATACGCCAATCACAAAACGTTTAACTCCGGCCGGATTCGTAAGCGGGCCGAGCAGGTTGAAAATACTACGAATACCCAGTTCCTTACGTGGGCCAACTGCATATTTCATGGCTTTATGATGGTTCGGCGCAAACAGGAAACCTACGCCCATATCGCGGATACAGCGTTCAGTTTGCTGCATGTTTAAGTCTAGGTTAATTCCAGCCTGTTCCAGCAGGTCAGAGGAACCAGATTTGGTCGATACGCCGCGGTTACCATGTTTGGCAATGGTGGCGCCAGCGGCTGCAATCACAAAGCTGGACGCCGTCGATACGTTAAACAGGTTCTGGCCATCACCGCCGGTACCGACAATATCGACCAGATACGGAATATCGCTAACGTCAATTTTAATCGCGAACTCACGCATCACGCGCGCGGCTGCGGTAATTTCATCAATACTTTCACCTTTCAGGCGCAGGCCCATCATCAGGGCACCAATTTGTGCATCGGTGGCTTCGCCCGACATGATGGCACGCATCACATCTTCCATTTGTGGCTGAGTCAGGTGAATCTGTTTTGTAATATGATTTAAAGCTTGTTGAATATTCATGGTGTTCACTTTGTTCAAATTAGGCATAAATTTCTAAAAAGTTCTGGAAGATTTTGTGGCCATGCTGGCTCAAAATGGATTCCGGGTGGAACTGCACGCCTTCAACCGGCAATGTCTTATGTTTCACGCCCATAATTTCTTCCATGGAACCATCGGCTTCATTGGTCCAGCAGGTGACTTCCAGACATTCTGGTAAGGTCGCCTGATCAATCACCAGCGAGTGGTAACGGGTCGCAGAAAACGGGCAGGGCAAATTGCTGAAAATACCCTGATCGCTGTGATACATATCCGATAAACGGCCGTGCATCACTTTTTTGGCCCGTACAATGTTGCCGCCAAAGGCCTGACCAATACTCTGATGGCCCAGACATACGCCCAATAACGGGATTTTGCCGGCAAAATGCTGAATCGCTGGAATGGAAATGCCTGCTTCAGATGGTGAGCACGGACCGGGACCAATCACCAAATACTTCGGTTGCCATCGCTCAATATCTTCTAATGTGACGCTGTCATTGCGAACGACTTTAACTTCTTGATTTAACTCGCCAAAATACTGGACGATGTTATAAGTAAAGCTGTCGTAATTATCGATCATCAAAAGCATGAGCTTAACCTGTCAAAATTTATGCACCTGACTGTGCTTGAAGAATTCCCTGAAATGCCTGGTTTTCCAAAGTGGAGGGAGGTCACAACACGGCTATTTTTCGAGCGAAAAAATGCGGGGAAAACGCAGTGCAAATCATCATAGCAAAAAATAAACATGTGCGGCTGAACATTTTCAAGCAGAATAGCTTTTATACAGATGAAATCTTTTAAGTTTATGGCTGAGCTGCATTCAGCTTGTGGCTTTTACGTGTCCGCTGTGATGTTGACCCCTCTTGCTGCCAAACCCCTAAAATGATGCATAATGACGCAGATTCACCAAAATGGCGCATTTTAAAATGGGCATAAAAATTTAGCTGAGCACGACTTGCGAAAAGCGCACAGAAAAGCACTTGAAGAAAAAATAAGCAGAAATAAATGAAAATCTGATTTTTACTGGAAAAAAGAGTTTTTATCTATAAATCACTCAATTAATCCAGTCTGAAATTCATTAGAAAAATTGCATGAAGCGCGAAATTGGCGAAATAAACAGCAGTATTATTAAGCTGTGTTAAAATGAAACCTGATTATTTGCACTATTTTGATACACACGAGAAATCTTTTGCAGGAAAAATCGCAAAGAGTGCTTGAATATGGTGCATTTCAGTATAGCCCTAGTATAATAGGCACAAAGCAAAATCCCTAAATCTTAATTTCTCATAAGAAATTCAATATTTTAACTTTGCTTTTAAAAGTTGGTACGGTAATTGCTTAATAACTGCCAACTACTAACACGCACTTGGGTGTGCAACAAAATATCATTGGAGCAAAATGAGCATGGCGAACAAGGTCCTTCAACTCATACAAGAAAGTGGTGCAAAATGGGTCGATTTCCGCTTTACTGATACTAAGGGTAAAGAGCAGCACGTAACTTACCCTGCAGACAGTATCGATGAAGATACCTTCGAAGACGGTAAAATGTTTGATGGTTCTTCAATTGCTGGTTGGAAAGGCATTGAAGCATCTGACATGATTTTACGTCCAGACGCTGAAACTGGTTTCATCGACCCATTCTTTGCGGAACCAACAGTTGTCGTGACTTGTGATGTCATCGAACCATCTACAGGTCAGGGTTATGAACGTGACCCACGCTCGATTGCTCGCCGTGCAGAAGATTACTTAAAGTCTACCGGTATTGGTGATACTGCATTCTTTGGCCCAGAACCAGAATTCTTCGTATTTGACGAAGTGAAATGGGACATCGATATGTCTGGCGCACGCCACACTTTAATTGCTGAAGAAGCGGCTTGGTCTACAGGTAAAGACTACGAGTCTGGTAACTCTGGCCACCGTCCACGCGTTAAAGGCGGTTACTTCCCGGTTCCTCCAGTTGATTCTCACCACGATATGCGTGCAGATATGTGTGCAAAAATCGAAGAGATCATGGGCCCAGGTCGTGTAGAAGTACATCACCACGAAGTTGCATCTTGCCAGTTAGAGATTGGTGTGAGCTTCAACACCATGGTGCGTAAAGCTGACGAAGTGCAACAGTTCAAATATGCGGTGTGGAACGTAGCGCACCAATACGCGAAAACTGCGACGTTTATGCCTAAACCAATGGTAGGCGATAACGGTTCAGGTATGCACGTGCATATGTCGATCTCTAAAGACGGCAAAAACCTGTTCGCGGGTGATGAATACGCTGGTCTGTCTGAAATGGCACTGTACTTCATTGGCGGTATCATCAAGCATGCCCGTTCATTGAATGCGATTACTAACCCATCTACAAACTCATACAAACGTCTGGTTCCGCACTTCGAAGCACCGATTATGCTGGCTTACTCAGCGCGTAACCGTTCTGCTTCTATCCGTATTCCTTACGTGTCTAGCCCGAAAGGCAAACGTATTGAAGCACGTTTCCCAGATCCAATGATGAACCCGTACTTAGGTTTCGCGGCACTGTTAATGGCGGGTATTGACGGTATCCAGAACAAGATTCACCCAGGTGAAGCTGCGGACAAGAACCTGTACGATCTTCCACCGGAAGAAGAAGCAAAAATTCCAACCGTTGCTCACAGCCTTGAAATGGCGCTGGAAGCACTGGCCGCTGACCATGACTACCTGTTAAAAGGTGGCGTGTTTACAAAAGAAATGCTCGATGCTTATATCGAGCTGAAAACTGAAGAAGTTCGTCGTCTGAACACGACTACTCACCCAGTTGAATTAGACATGTACTACAGCCTGTAATTTGACCTCAGATTCATGCTCAGAAAATCCGCGCTTGTCGCGGATTTTTTTATGGCCTTCATATTCATTTAGGTGAGGTAGATTGATGGCGAATATGACATTTGCGCTTTTTGGCTGAAAAGCCCATGGTTTAGTAACAGATTTCAGTTACACTAGGCCAAGCGATAAAAGGGGGATAAGTGATGCGCGGCCAACAGACCTGTCAATTTCAGGATCAGACCATTCCTGCAGGATTGAAGACATGGCTGTATGCACCAGGCTCCCTGACACAACAATTAACCGATCTGGCCGGTGGCCAGTTTCAGGTACAGCCACTGCGCGAAAGTTTCCAGCGCCTGAGCTTTGAAGATGCCAAATGGCTGGGCATGCCGCATCAGCATACCTCCTGGGTGCGGGAAAGCTATTTATATGGCTGTGAAGAGCAGCCTTGGGTTCAAGCCAAAAGTATTTTTCCGATTTTAAGCCTGCAAAAAAAAGCACGCCTGTTCAAGCATATTGGTAAAAAGCCGATTGGCCGGTTTTTGTTTCAACGTACCAATCCGGCCTGTGAGCGCCGGGTGATTTTATTGCCCGAAGGCTGGACCAGACAGAGCTGCTATACTTGGCATGGCTGTAAATTTATTGTGCAAGAAAGTTTCTTGCCCAGCTTTGAGCAATTTCTACATTCTTCTTTTCAACAGCAACGTGGTTAAGGACAGTCATGGCAACTGCACATTCAATTACCTGGCGTGAGCGCTTGGAAGCCTATTACTATTTATGCCGTTTTGATAAGCCGATTGGCACCGAACTGGTGTTCTGGCCAACCATGTGGGCCTTATGGATTGCTGCTCAGGGAACACCGACCATAGGTGTGCTGATTCCAATGATTCTGGGTGTGATCTTTATGCGTGCGGCAGGCTGTGCCATTAATGACTTTGCCGACCGTAAAGTCGATGCCCATGTTGAGCGCACCAAAACCCGTCCTTTGGCCACCGGCATCATTAGCGCCAAAGAAGCGGTGATGGTGTTTCTGGTGCTGGTTGCTGCCAGTGCCTGCCTGTTGTTGTTCTTGCCGCTTGAAACCTTTTACTGGTCGTTTGGGGCGTTATTTCTGGCTTTTATCTACCCGTTTATGAAACGCTATACTCATTTACCGCAGGTATTTCTGGGCGCCGCATTTTCATGGTCTATTCCTATGGCCTATACCGCGGTGGGTGCAACCCCGGATTTAACCTGCTGGTTATTGTACTTTGGCAACCTGGCCTGGACGGTGGCCTATGACACTCAATATGCGATTACTGACCGCGAATATGATCTCAAAATTGGGGTGAAATCGACCGCCATTTTATTTGGCCGTTATGATATTGAGATTATTTCTGCCTTGCAGCTGATCAGTCTGCTCCTGATTGGCGCGGCGTTGTGGATCGAAAATCTGTTCATGCCATTTGGTCTGGTGGCACTGGCTGTGGTGGCACTGGATTTTATCTATCAATGGCACAAAACCAAAGACCGTAATCCGCAGCAATGTTTCTGGGCTTTTCGGCATAACCGTTGGGTTGGGCTGATGATTTTTACCGGAATTTTTCTTGCACTTCTCTAGGTTTATGCATTTGGTCTGATCTTGCAAAAAGCCAACAAAGCATCCGAGCAGGATGCTTTTTTTTATGCTTAATTCAAAGAACTCAGGCTGAGTACTTAACAACAAGAAGATAAAGAGGAATTCAAGATGACAACGACATTTAAAAAACTGTTATTGGCGGTAACCTGCTCCTCGGCGCTGTTATTTACAGCATGTGGTGGCGATGATAATGACTTTAACTTTATCCGTGACAAAACTTTTGTATCTGATGCTGCCTATACCCAAGATGGTATTGAAGGTGCGATCATCCGGGTCATGACCTATAAAATGCCAAATGTACGTGACCAGAAAACAGAAGCTACCGCCATGGTATTTTATCCGTCCGCACCTCGTCCGGTAGATGGCTGGCGTGTGGTGGTCTGGGAACATGGAACAGTGGGCATTGCTGATCATTGTGCACCGAGTCGCAACAGTTTAAATCCGCGTTTTAAGGCCATGGCGGAAAGTTTACTGGCCGCAGGCTATGTGATTGTCGCGCCAGATTATGAAGGGCTGGGCACGCCGGGCATTCATCCGTATTTACATTTAGAAAGTGCGGCCCAATCTGCTATTTATTCAGTACGCGCCTTAAAAGAAGATCTGGGTGCACACATGCATGGTGCCTGGATGTCGGTGGGGCAGTCACAGGGTGGTCATGCCTCTTTAGGTACTGCGGAATTTGCCAATCAGGATGCCAATTATAAAGGTGCAGTGGCAGCAGCACCGGCTTCGAGTCTGGGTTATATCATTGCGGAAGTCGCGCCGGCGGCCATTCATGATCTGGAACTGGCAGAGAGTGTTGGTCTGTATCCGGTTGGAACGGCCCGTAATGTCTATGCAGAACTGATGGCCTATGCTGCCTATGTCGCGGTCGGCATTAAAGCCTATGAACCGGACTTTAATTACCTCAGCATCTTCCAGCCGGAATCGCAGGATATTGTGCCAGAAGCCGAAGGCAACAATGGTGAAAATGGCCAATGTCTGGACGAGCTGATGCAGTCCTTTAGAGAAGATATAGATGCCTTTACTGAAAATAGTGATCTTGCTGTGGCTGATTATCCGGGACTGACGGCAAATTTCCAGGACAATGCAACCATTAAGCAGTTCCTGGCCATTAACCAGCCGGCCACCAAAAAGCTGGATAAACCGATTATGGTGATTCAGGGTGAGGCAGATACTGCTGTACCGGCAGCTGTCACCACGGCACTGGTAGATAACTTAAGAGAAATGGGGACGACGGTTGAATATGAATTGGTCCCGGGTGCCTCGCATACCCAGGCCATTGTGCAGAGAAATGCCGAGCTGGTGCGCTTTATTCAAACCCACATGCCTGCGCAATAATGTCCTCCTGAAAAACTCGCTGATCAGTCCGGAAGATCGGGGCTGATCAGCTCTCAGTGACCGAGATTTCGAGTTTGGCCAGTTCCTGAGTAATGAGCTGCAGTGCCAGATTATGGTTATTTTTACGGTAATTGGCATATAGATGGAGCGGCTGAACTTCAAAATCGGTTTCAATGATCGCCACATGCTCATTCAGAAAGCGCAGCAGATATTCCGGCACAAAACTGTAGCCCATCCCCAGATTAATCAGATTAATATGCTGCAATACATTGGTGACCCAGAGTAACTGCTCGGCCGGCATCTGTTCAATCGGCACCTGCCGGGTGACCTGTTCATAAAACACCGGAGAAGCGGTTTGCTCGCACATAATCAGCCGCTGTTGCAGCAAGGCTTCAGCACTCATCCGCGACTTGGTCGGTGCAGATTTTTGCCCTGACACCAGATAGATTTTCTCTGACAAAATGGGAAGATCGACAAAATCATCCTGCTGAATGGCATAGCGGGTCAGGCTTAAATCCAGCTCAGCATTTTTAAGGCGCTGAATCTGCTCCAGACAGGTCAGGCTCTGGATATGAATCTGCAGATTGGGAATGGCCTGTTTTAAGCGTTCTAGCATCAGCGGCAGCACTTTCAGCTCGGCCACGTTCAATAAGCCAATATGAATCTGGTTGTTTTTCTGATGCGCCACCTGACGCGCTGCGGCAATTGCAAGTTTGGCGTTTTCAATCGCTTGCAAGGCATAAGGTAAAAAGGCCCGGCCTTCATCGGTCAGTTGAATCTGCCGCGCGGAGCGATCCAGCAAACGAACCCCGACTTCTTCTTCTAAATCCTTAATCTGCTGGCTTAAAGAGGGCTGGGCGGTAAAGAGTTTATCGGCTGCTTTGGTAAAACTCTGTTCTTCTGCCACCGCTGCAAAATAGCGTAAATGCCGTAATTCCATGACTTTCATCCACCGTGCAGATCATCGCCCTAGTGTAACCCAACACAGTCTGAACTGCATTTCACATGAGTCGATGTGTTTTATCCAGCAGCTGACTAGAGCTAAAACCAATAGTACTATCGTTTATACGCATAGAAATAGGCGGCCTGGATGGGGCGGATTACACTGCATACAAATATTCTGCAACAGATACAGCGGTGAAAGGAGTCCGGAATGTCTACACACTATGATACTGATGTGCTGGTGATTGGTACGGGGCCGGCGGGTTCTACTTTGGGGCTGGCCTTGGCCAGTTATGGCATCAGGGTGCAGCTGTTTACCCAGTTTAACTGGCTGGCCAACAGTCCGCGTGCGCATATTACCAATCAGCGTGCGATGGAAGTTCTGCGTGACTTGGGCATTGAAGAGCAGGTCAAAGCCATTGCCACGCCGTGGCAGCAGATGGGCGAAAGTTTACTCACCACCAGTCTGGTCGGGGAAGAAATTGCCCGGATGAGCTGCTGGGGCACGGGCGATGAGCGTCATGGCGATTACATCAAAGGCAGCCCATGTCCCTTTGTCGATCTGATCCAGCCAAAAATGGAAGCACTGCTGGTCAAGAATGCGGCCGAACGCGGTGCGATTTATAACTTCAATACTGAATATTTATCACATACTCAGGATGAGCATGGCGTAACCGCGACCTTTCTGAATCGAGTGACCCAAACTGAATTTAGCCTGCGGGCCAAATATTTAATTGGGATGGATGGGGCGCGTTCAAAAATTGTTGAAGAGCTGAAGCTGCCCTTAGAAGGGGTGATGGCGCGTGCTGGAACCGTGTACGTCACTTTTAAAGCCGACCTGTCCAAATATGTGGCACATCGTCCGGCCATTTTACAGTGGATTGTGAATCCGGAAGCCAGTTTTGGTGACTTGGGCATGGGATTACTACGTGCCATTCAGCCCTGGAACGAATGGATTATGGGCTGGGGCTTTGATATTAGCAAAGGCGAGCCGCAAGTCACCGAAGCACAGGTCCGGGCGCGATTGAACACCTTTGTGGGTGAAGAGGTGCAGCAGGTCGAAATTGAAAAAGTATCTTACTGGTATGTCAATCAGACCTGGGCCACCCAGTATTCGGTGGGGCGCGTGTTCTGTGGTGGCGATGCGGTACATCGTCACCCGCCATCGAGTGGTTTAGGTTCCAACACCTGTATGCAGGATGCGTTTAACCTGGGCTGGAAGCTGGCTTATGTGCTTAAAGGCTGGGCCAAGCCAGCGCTGCTGGAGTCTTATAGCGATGAACGGGCGCCGGTGGGCAAACAGATTGTGGCACGTGCCAACCAGTCCCGTTTTGACTATAAGCATTTAAAAGAAGTATTTGGCTTTGATCAGGGTGTGCAGACCCAAGCCGAGATGTTGCAGCGGATTTTTGCGGAAACACCGGAAGCGGCCGAGATTCGGGAAAAGTTGTATCAGGCGCTGGCGATTAAACATTATGAGTTTAATGCTCAAGGGGTGGAGCTGAACCAGCGTTATCTGTCCAATGCCGTGCTGGCAGAAACAGATGAAGAAATCTTTGTACAGGACCCACAGCTGTATTTGCAAGCCACCACACGCCCGGGTGCCAAACTACCGCATACCTGGCTGATTGATGCGCAGGGCTATAAACATTCCACCCTGGATATTGTCGGTAAAGGGCGCTTTACGCTACTGACCGGTTTATCGGGTGCAGCATGGAAAGCGGCAGCGGCCCGGTTAAGGCTGGACTATCTGGATGTGATTCAGATTGGTTCACGTGAACATCGCGATGTCTATGCCACCTGGCAGCAAAAATCGGAAATTGCCGATGCCGGTGCCGTGCTGGTACGTCCGGATGGCTATGTGGCTTGGCGGATGCAGGACACACCAGAACAAGGCTTTGATCATCTGGCCTGTTTAACTCAGGTTTTTGGCGAGATTCAGCTGAACCTCTAATCGGGTAGATGAGCAGTCTGACGTGATCTGTAACGCAGCCGTCTGTAGCCGTACAGGCGGCTGTGTTGTATCTTCAGGTTCAAGCAAACATCAACAGAGGCTTTGTCCTCGAAAATGATTTTGTTATATTGAGCGTCATTTTGATGCATCTGACAGAGGACTCTCTCATGACCGCGCCTGAACAGCAACGACCGAATCAGCCACCCAATACCAAAAAGATTATTCTGTTGGCCAGTTTAGGTCTGCTGATTCCTGTTTTTCTGGTCAGTATGGCGTTTCTGGCTGTCAACAGCGATGCGAAAAATCAGGAAAAATATAAACAGCAGCAGGCAGAGATGATTGCGCGGATTAAAGCGCGTGAAGCAGCTGAACAACAGCAGGCGCAGCAACAAGCTCAACAACAAGCCGATGCAAACCCAGCAGCTTCTGAAGCTGTAGCGCCTTAATTAAAGAATATCCTGCTGCAATTGTCTGATACTCGGAATCTCCGTGTATCGGATCACCTGATAGCCCGCCTCAAGCAACATGGCATCCCGCTCGGCATCTTCGCTTTCTTTGCCAATATGAGTGGGATCATCCAGTTCAATAATAATCACCACATTCATCTGCTGATCCAGCAAAACAAAATCGGTGACCTTGCGATTAAAGCGGGAACGGATCTTGTAGTTACTATTGGTAATTAACGCACTAAAAGCAACTTGAGCCAGAATATGATGTTCGGGAAAAGCCTGCTTTAAGCGGGCAAACATCTTGGCTTCAAACGGGGTAATGACTTTTTTCGGAAAATATTTCTGTTTGGGGCGCAAATAGGAGGCTGCCACCAGCAGCATCAGCACCAGTGTGGCCAGGCAGCCAATAAAGAAGAAAGTCGACTGAGCGCTATTGAACACAACACATACTTGTATAAAGAAAAAACCCACTCAACTGGAGTGGGTTTTTAGAATCTTGGCTCTCCCACCTGGGCTCGAACCAGGGACCTGCGGATTAACAGTCCGTCGCTCTACCGACTGAGCTATGGGAGAATCTGAAACGCATTCTAGGCGGCAAAGGGCAGGTGGTCAAGTCCGCGGCCTGAAAAAATGTAGTTTTTCAGTTTAACTGAATTAAAAATAAACGAATGAAGGCGTTTGGAAGCAGAAAGCTTGGTGTGTGGCTTTTACTGGTCTATGACGGGCAGGGTGCCGTGGTACAGGTAGGGGCTATTTTAGGATGATGATTCTCATTGAATCCCCCAATCTAAACGCCATAAAAAAACCCACTCAACTGGAGTGGGTTTTTAGAATCTTGGCTCTCCCACCTGGGCTCGAACCAGGGACCTGCGGATTAACAGTCCGTCGCTCTACCGACTGAGCTATGGGAGATTAGATGGCTCTCCAACCTGGGCTCGAACCAGGGACCTGCGGATTAACAGTCCGTCGCTCTACCGACTGAGCTATTGGAGAATCTGATGCGCATTTTAGGGAGGAATGCGCCGGTCGTCAACCAGATTATTTAAACAAATGAATCATTTGCCTTAGATTTATGCAGTTATTCCCTAAAAATAAAAAAATCACCCTTAAAGGGTGATTTTTTACACAGAAAAATAAAATTATTTTTCTACGCCAGCTGGTTGGCCTGCAAGTTTCGCGTTGGCATAATCCCAGTTCACCAGGCTTTCAAGGAAAGTCGAGATGTACTTAGGACGTGCGTTACGGAAGTCGATGTAGTAAGCGTGTTCCCAAACGTCAATCGTTAATACTGCAATTTTGCCGTGCGCCATTGGCGTATCTGCATTTGAAGTTTTCATGATTGACAGTTTGCCGTTTACGTCGTCAGCCACTAACCATGCCCAACCTGAACCGAATTGAGTTGCAGCAGCAGTTGCAAATTCTTCAGCAAATTTTTCGTATGAACCAAAAGCTTCATCAATTTTCGCTGCAATTGCACCAGTAGGTTTACCACCACCGTTTTTCGCCATACAGTTCCAGTAGAATGTGTGGTTCCATACTTGTGCAGCATTGTTGAAAATACCTGCTTTAGAAGCATCGCCAGCACTTGCCTTGATGATTTCTTCTAAAGTTTTACCTTCAAGCTCAGTACCTGCGATCAGGTTGTTCAGGTTCACAACATAGGTATTGTGGTGCTTGTCATGGTGAAATTCTAAAGTCTCTTTGCTGATGTGCGGCGCAAGATCTTCGTAACCATATGGTAATGCTGGTAAAGTAATCGTTGTCATGTTTTCAATTCCTTGCTTATGCTGGGTTTTGAGTTTAAGTCGGCTTATTGTAATAGATTATTCAACAAAATTGCGCATTGCTTATAAATAACATTACACAATAAATCCTTAATTTATACGTATAAGCCAGCCTCAATTCATCTCCCAAGTTTTAAATCGGATTATTCAATTCGAAATAGACATATTCGAGATTAAATTCGCGTGCCAGCGCCTGTCCCAAACGCTGTACACCGCAGCGTTCAGTCGCGTGATGGCCACAGGCATAATAATGGACGCCCAGTTCTTTGGCTTCATAAAAGGTACGTTCTGACACTTCGCCAGAAATATAGGCATCACAGTCTTGCGCTGCGGCTTTATGAATATAATCCTGCGCGCCGCCGGTACAGAAACCGACTTTGCGGATTTCGGTTGGATTGGCCGGTAAATGAATGGTATCAAACCCCAGTTTTTCACTTAACAGGGCTTTAAACGCTTCTGGTGACATGGCCTGTTTTAAATAGCCAATATTGCCAATTGGATGACGTTCACTCGGGTCCAGTGCTTCCAGTTGCTCCAGTCCCAAAATATCAGCAATGGCCGCATTATTGCCCAGTTCAGGATGTGAATCGAGCGGTAAATGATAGCCCACCAGCGAAATATCATGCTGGATTAGGCTTTTAATGCGTTTACCGCGCATTCCGGTAATCGGGTAGGGTTCACCTTTCCAGAAATAGCCATGATGCACCAGCAGCACATCGGCTTGCTCGGCAATGGCGGCTTCAATTGCATCTTGTGATGCAGTTACCGCACACAGAATTTTTTTGACTTCCGGTTTGCCTTCAATTTGCAAGCCGTTTGGGGCATAGTCTTTAAACTCGGCTGATTTTAAGGTTTGATCACACCAGCGGATCAGGTCATGCAGCTTAGCCATAAATCTCTCAAAAGCCTTAAATTTTGTTGTCATCAAAACATATTTTGAATTGTAACTAAAGCAGCACAAAACTCTTTAGTGATTTTTATGTTTCCTTATGTATTTCGCTTTACAATAGGTCATAAATTACTTAGTCATCAATGAATTAAAAAATTTTAGAGGATAGAGCTGTGCGCCGGACCTTTACATGGTTACCTTGGGTGTTACTTATTATCGTGATTATTGGCTTTTTGGGCTGGCAACAGTTTCAAAAACCGAAAGCTCCCGTTGCCCCGGATGGGGTGAAAATGCCTGCTGAAAAAGTAGAACCGCTGATTGATACCACCCGTACTGGCGGGGTGGTGTCTTATAGTGCTGCCGTAAAAGTAGCAGCACCGGCCGTGGTCAATATTTTTACCACCCAGAAAATCAAGCAGCCTAATCATCCTTTGTTTAATGATCCGGCATTCCGTGAATTTTTTGGCGATCAGTTACCGGAACAATATCGCCAGGGACCTAATGAAAACAGCCTCGGTTCCGGGGTGATTGTACGTGCCGATGGTTACATTTTGACGAATAACCATGTGATTGCCCAGGCCGATCAGATTGTGGTGGCCTTGCATGATGGCCGTCGTGCCGAGGCAAAAGTGGTCGGCACCGATCCGGATACCGACTTGGCGGTAATTAAAATTGAGCTGGATCAGTTACCGGTTTTACCATTTAAACTCAGTGGCAATGAAGTCGGTGATGTGGTGCTGGCGATTGGTAACCCGTTTGGGGTAGGCCAAACCGTCACTCAGGGGATTATTTCCGCGACCGGTCGTTCGGATTTAGGCATTAATACCTATGAAGACTTTATTCAGACTGATGCTGCTATTAACCCGGGGAACTCCGGTGGTGCGCTAATTGATGTGGCCGGGAACTTAATTGGGGTCAATACCGCGATTTTCTCGCAATCGGGCGGTTCTTTGGGTATTGGCTTTGCCATTCCGGCTCAGGTCTGTCAGCAGGTACTGAACTCGATTTTAAAAGATGGTCGCGTGGTACGTGGCTGGTTGGGTATTAGCTTATTGCCGGTACAGCAACAGAATATTCTGGAGCCAAAACAAAGCGGCGTAGTGGTGGCAGATGTCTTGGCCAATGGTCCTGCAGCCAAAGCCGGTATTCGCCGTGGCGATAAAATCCTGAAAGTGAATGATGAAGAGATCACCTCAACATCACACCTGATTAATTATGTGGCGCTGCAGCAACCGAACCAGCCAGTGAATATCCTGATTGAACGTGAAGAACAGTCTTTAGAGCTGCAAGTGGTGGTTGGTGAGCGTAAAGTGCAAAACAGTGATAAACAGTTTATTCCATTACCAGAATAAGCTCGCAGTACGCGCTGTAAATTAAACATGAAAAAGCTCCGCAGGTCGGGGCTTTTTTTAATGGGTGAATTTTATCAGCAGTCTGTTAGTGAAGAGCGATATTGTAAGATCAAGCGAAAATACGTAGGAACGTACTGAATGGCGCAGAGCAGACATACCGTCTTATAGAGATGATCGCTGTGTCACATCTCTAGGTCTTTCCATCCCTCGAGATAATCGGTTGGGGACAAAATAAAGCAACTAAATGAATAACATTCCGCAGGCGGTGCAAAAACAAAAACAGCGGCCGAAGCCGCCGTTTTTGATCTTAGGTTTAATTAGTGTTCTTGCTGGATACCCGCAACCAACCAGTCCTGGCTAGAGCCTGCTGGCTTAACAAAATGCCAGATTTCAGTGAATGGCTGTGGCAAGCTGTTTAAATCTTCACTCACCGTACCGGTAAAGCGCACACTCACCACATACTGACCATTTTCAGTAGCAGAATCGACCACCATCGCATTTAGGTTAGAAAACTCAGCCACATCCTGATCCTGATTGGCCATGATGTCCTGATACATCGACTGGTACAGATCAGGGGTTAAATAACGCTGAATTTCAGCAATATTGCTGGCCGTATTCATAGACTGAATATGGTTAAAACGCTGACGTGCAACACGCAGAAAGGCTGCTGGCTCCGTACCATCTGGTAACTGGTTACCACTGTTGGTGTACGCGGTACCAAAGGCAGCATTATTGACCGGTGCTGCACCAAATGGCGCATTGTTGGTTGGGGTTGAACCACCTACGTTCTGACCAAAGATATTGGTGTTATCGCCACCGGCACGTGGTGCAGCAGCAGATTGACCAAACGGTGCGTTGTTGGCACCGTTATTTGGCGCATACGGGTTATTGGCTGCTAATTTTTTTTTTGCGCCCATCTTGCGGAAAATGAAGAAGGCGACTGCTGCAGCGAGGAGAATCCAGATCCAGCCTGGAATTCCTCCTTCTTCCTCCTGTTGAGCCTGTGCCTGGCTGGCTGGCTGATCATCTGCTAAGGCATTGGCAGCCACTGCACCAATCGCAGCACCTGCAACACCCGCAGCGACCATACCACCGACACCCGGACCAGATTTTTGCTGCGCAGGCGCAGTAGCAGGCTGTTGTGCAGGAGTAGCTTGACGAGGCTGTTGGTAAGATTGAGTTGGTGTTGCTGAACGGCTCATGCCATGGCTTTTACCACCACCGGCACGTTTTGCTTCGGCTGCTAAAGGGGCAACCAAGAGGGCAGCTGTTAAAATACCAGCCATCAAACCACGCTGTCGAACTTCCATCAATTTTTCCTATTTAAAAAAGAAATTTATCGCCCTGTATTTATGCAGGCATTTGTCCCGAATTTCAATACAGAATTCAGCTTTTTTCACATGAAAAGCTCAAAAAATAGGGCAAAGGCTCTAGTGCAGTTCTTCACTTAAACTCATGGCCTCGCTCAGGGCTTCATGCAAACGGGCCACCGCAATCACCTGCACCCCTGGAATCGCTTTTTGCGGTGCATTGGCACGTGGCAAAATAATATATTTAAAGCCATGTTTAATCGCTTCTTTTAGACGTTCCTGACCATTCGGCACCGGACGGATTTCACCGGATAAACCGACTTCACCAAACACCGCCAGTTGCTGGGGCAGGGCTTTGCCGCGAATACTCGAAGCACAGGCCAGCAGCACCGCCAGATCGGAGCCGGTTTCGGTAATTTTCAGCCCGCCGACAATATTGACATAGACATCCTGACCGGACGTCTGCACACCACCATGACGATGCATCACCGCCAGCAGCATATTCAGCCGGTTTTGTTCTAAGCCGAGTGCAACCCGGCGCGGCTGACCATGTGCATCATCGACCAGTGCCTGTACTTCCACCAACAGCGGTCGTGTACCTTCGCGGCTAATCATCACAATTGAGCCGGGAATGGCTTCATCATAACGGCTCAGGAAAATCGCTGACGGATTGGCCACTTCACGCAAGCCTTTATCGGTCATGCCAAACACGCCCAGTTCATTGACCGCGCCAAAACGGTTTTTGACCGCACGAATCATCCGGTAGCGGGAATCGGACTGACCTTCAAAATACAGCACACAGTCCACCATATGTTCCAGCACACGTGGCCCGGCCAATGCACCTTCTTTGGTCACATGACCGACAATAAACAATGCTGTGCCACTATTTTTGGCAAAACGGGTCAGGAGCGCCGCCGATTCACGGATTTGCGATACGCCACCCGGTGCAGATTGTAAGGTTTCAGTATATAAGGTCTGGATAGAGTCCAGAATTGCTACCGCAGGACGTTGCTGGGCCAGCACCTCACAAATCCGTTCCACACAGGTTTCAGCCATCACTTTGAGCTGATCGGTCGGTAAATCCAGTCGCTGCGCGCGTAAGGCCACCTGCGATAAGGATTCTTCACCGGTGACATATAAGGCTGCGCTGTTGCTGGCGGCCATATGGGTCGCGGTTTGCAGCAAAATGGTCGATTTCCCAATCCCGGGATCACCACCAATCAGCACCACTGAACCAGTGACCAGACCACCACCAAGTACCCGGTCAAATTCGCCAATACCGGTGGCAAGGCGGGTTTCGGTAGAGACTGAAATCTGGTTTAAAGTTGTTACAGTTGAAGCCTGACCGGCATAGCCGCCGCCCATGCGTGGCTGGGCACGATGGGTCACCGCAGGGGCAATACTGACTTCGGTTAAACAGTTCCATTCACCACAGTCTGAACATTGACCGGCCCATTTGGGATGATCTGCGCCGCATTGTTCACAGCGATAGACACTTTTTGCTTTTGCCATAAATAAACGTCTGGAATGTGTTTTTTAAATCTTGCCCCACAGCATACAGAGGAAATGCTGATTTTCAAATTGTTGATACAGCGGCAAAGAAAAACCACCCGCAGGTGGTTAATCTTGTAGTTTTGTCTAAACGCTTTAGTAAAGTTCGCCGGATTTGCGTCGTGCAATAAAATCTTTCGATTCTTTGGCAATTACACCCGACAGCAGCAATAAGGCAATCAAGTTCGGTACTGCCATTAAACCATTAAAGGTATCGGCAAACAGCCAGACCAGATCTAGAGTTGCGACACAGCCAATAAACACCGACGCAATGTAAATCAGGCGATACGGCAGTACAAATTTCTCACCAAGCAGATAGGTCGCACATTTTTCACCGTAATAGCTCCAGCCTAAAATAGTCGAATAGGCAAAGAAGATCACCCCGAAAGTCACCACCCAGCCCCCGATTCCCGGCAGCAGTTTGTCGAATACGCTAATGGTCAGTACTGCACCGTTCTGATCACCAAAAGACTGGCCGGCCATAATAAAGCCCATGACCAGCACAATACCGGTAATTGAACAGACAATAATGGTGTCAATAAAGGTACCAGTCATTGAAACCAGACCCTGACGTGCCGGATGGTCGGTTTTGGCCGCAGCGGCAGCAATTGGCGCAGAACCCATACCGGCTTCATTGGAGAAGACCCCGCGCGCAACACCATAACGGATCGCGGCACCAATCGCACCACCTGCGGCAGCTTCACCGGTAAAGGCATAGGTGACAATCATTTTGAGTGCTGGCACCACCAGTTCAAGGTTATTCAGGATGATGACCAAACCACCGGCCATATAACCAACCGCCATAATCGGCACAATAACCGAAGAGGCTTTGGCGATGGATTTAATCCCGCCCAGAATTACCAGGGCTGAAAATACGGTAATGATGATGCCGGTAATCCAGGTTTCCAGGCCAAAGCCATTTTCAACGGCCAGTGCTACCGTGTTGGATTGCACCGAGCTACCAATCCCGAAGGAGGCCACTGCACCGAAAAAGGCGAAAATCAGCGCCAGCCATTTCCATTTCAGGCCACGTTCAATGTAATACATTGGACCACCGGACATTTCACCTTTCTCGTTTTTTACCCGGTATTTGACCGCCAAAACACCTTCACCATATTTGGTCGCCATCCCGAACAGGGCAGTCATCCACATCCAGAATACGGCGCCCGGACCACCGAGTACGCAGGCTGTGGCCACACCGGCAATATTACCGGTACCAATGGTGGCAGAAAGTGCGGTCATGAGGGAGGCGAATTGGGAAATATCGCCGGAATGTTTGTCCGGGTGTTTGCCAAAAACCTGTTTAAAGGCCAACGGCAGCATCCGGAATTGCCAGAACAGCAGGCGGAAGGTCAGGAATATCCCGGTACCGACAATCAGCACCAGCATATATGGGCCCCAGACCCAGCCACTAAGGGTTTCCATGAGTGTTTGTAAATCTTGCATCATTGTTTCTTCTTATGTCTCAAAATAGATATTTTGTTTTCTATATAAGCAATTGATATGCCATGCTCATCCTGAGCAAGAGATATAGTTGCGTGCTGCATTTTTATTTGTTACACAGAATTTATGTTTTGACAAGAAAATTGATATAAACCTTGTCAATCCTCCCTTTGGATAAATTGATAACTTTTTGTTATAAGAAAGATAAATTAAATTTAATTATTCCGCAGAAAATATAGATGAAGCGGCATTTCTTTTTGTTTTCTGATTTCTTTTACGTTAGTTTGTCGTGGTTAACACTGAAGTTGAATTCAATAATGTCGTATCAAAATACAAATTCGTCACAAGAAAAAGGCGATCTGCAGCGAAGTTTATCTAACCGGCATTTACAGCTGATTGCCATTGGTGGCGCCATTGGAACAGGATTGTTCATGGGCTCAGGCAAAACCATCAGCCTGGCCGGGCCATCGATCCTGATTATTTATATGATTATTGGTTTTATGGTGTTCTGCGTGATGCGGGCGCTGGGCGAACTGTTGCTGTCCAATCTGCAATATAAATCCTTTATTGATTTCAGCACCGACCTGATTGGCCCGTGGGCCGGCTATTTCGTCGGCTGGACCTACTGGCTGTGCTGGATCACCATCGGCATTGCAGACCTGTCGGCGATTATTTATTACCTGCAATTCTTTAATGGCAGGATACCGTTTACACCTGAAGAAGGGGTGATGATTAGTATTGCAGCTATTGTCTTCATCATGGGCTTAAACCTGGTGACCGTGAAGCTGTTTGGTGAAATGGAGTTCTGGTTTGCGCTGATTAAAATTATTGCCATTATTGTGCTGATTGCAGTCGGTTTATGGATGATTTTTACCGGTTTTACCTCAGATGCCGGCACAGTCGCATCCTTTACACATATCTGGAGTCATGGCGGCCTGTTCCCGACAGGTACTATGGGCTTCTTGGCCGGTTTCCAGATTGCGATTTTTGCCTTTGTTGGGGTAGAACTGGTCGGTACCACAGCGGCTGAAACCAAAGATCCAGAGAAAAACCTGCCGAAAGCAGTGAACTCGATTCCGGTACGTATCATCATTTTCTATGTATTGGCCTTATTAATTGTGATGTCGGTAACGCCATGGAACCAGATTGATCCAAATATCTCACCGTTTGTAAACCTGTTCAGTCAGGCGGGTATTGCGGCCGCGGCGATTATCATGAACCTGGTGGTACTGTCTTCGGTGATGTCGTCGATGAACAGTGGCGTATTCTCGACCAGCCGGATGCTGTTTGGTCTGTCACGTGAGCAGCAGGGTCCTAAAGCTTTTGGCCGTTTAAATAAACGTGCAGTACCAGCCAATGCGTTGTATTTCTCGGCGGTGTGTCTGCTGTTGGGTGCGGCGTTACAATACTTTGTACCCGATACCGTGAAAGCCTTTACGTTGGCGACCACGCTTTCGACCATTCTGTTTATTTGCGTCTGGCTGATTATTATCTGGAGCTATATTGTCTATTACAAAACCCGTCCGGAACTGCATGCCCAGTCGACTTTTAAATTGCCGGGTGGCCTGTTCACCTGCTGGATGGTGATCATCTTCTTTATTAGTATGATCTATGTGCTGTCTCTGGAGTCAGATACCTTGCAAGCCTTAATGATCAGTCCGATCTGGTTTGTGATTCTGCTGATTGGCTATTTCGGTTTCTATAAGCCAAAACAGAAATAAGCCATTGCACAACAAAAAACGTCAGTGTCCAATTGGCGTTTTTTTATAGCACAAGCTAATCTCTAGCGTTTAACACTTTGGTCACAGCAGTGATCGCGTTATACTTCATTGAAAATTTTAAATAGGTGGTCAGATGCGTTCTGTCATTTGCTGCATCAGTTTATTGACAGCCAGTTTTGTACTGGTCGGTTGTGGTCAATCGGGAGCTTTACAGTTGCCGAGTGATCCAAATTACGACAAACGTGCCAAATATCTGTTATATCCCAATGTCGATTCAGAGCAACATCCTGAAGAGCCGACACCTGCACCGGTACAGCAACAGTTTGCTGCACCTGTAGCTTCGAATTCCACGACGACACCTTAACGTTCATAGAAAGGATACATTCATGAGTTTCACCCGCATCAATGGGGTTTTGCACGCCGAACAATGTTCTTTACAACAGCTGGCGCAGCAATTTGGCACACCACTTTATGTTTATTCAAAAGCAACCTTTGAAAAGCATTATTTAGATATGGATCGTGCTTTTGGCTTTATCGACCATCAAATCTGTTTTGCGGTCAAGTCAAACTCCAATATTGCGGTGCTGAATGTATTGGCCAAGCTCGGTGCGGGTTTTGATATCGTGACCGGCGGCGAGCTGGCACGCGTATTGAAAGCCGGTGGTGATGCTTCGAAAATCGTTTTTTCTGGTTTGGGCAAAACCGAAGCTGACATTAAAAAAGCACTGGAAGTGGGCATTGCCTGCTTTAACGTTGAATCCTATGCAGAGCTGGATCGGATTCAGAAAGTGGCGGCTGAACTGAAGGTTAAAGCGCCAATTTCTTTACGAGTGAATCCGAATGTCGATGCCAAAACCCATCCTTATATTTCAACCGGTTTAAAAGAAAACAAATTCGGTATTCCATCAGATAGTGTATTTGATACCTATCAATATGCGGCATCGTTACCTAATCTGGACATTGTCGGGATTGACTGCCATATCGGTTCACAGCTGACTGAAACCCAGCCTTTTGTTGATGCGCTGGATCGGGTCATGCTGATGATTGAGCAGCTGAAACAGATGGGCATTACACTCAAACACATTGATATTGGTGGTGGTTTGGGCGTGACCTATAAAGATGAAACTCCGCCATCGGTTGAAGAATATGCCAATGCACTGCGCCCGGCTTTAGAAAAACTGGGCCTGAAAGTGTATATGGAACCGGGCCGGAGTATTTCCGCCAATGCCGGTGTGCTGCTGACCAAAGTCGATTTACTCAAACCGACCAATCACCGTAATTTCGCAATTATTGATGCGGCAATGAATGACCTGATTCGTCCTGCTTTATATGAAGCGTGGATGGACATTCAGCCGGTGACGCCACGTACCGATGTCGCAACCCAACAGTGGGATGTAGTCGGTGCCATCTGTGAAACAGGTGATTTCCTTGGTAAAGAGCGTGATCTTGCCATTCAGGAAAACGATGTACTGGCAGTGCTGGGTGCCGGCGCTTATGGTTTTGTGATGAGCTCCAACTACAACAGCCGTGGCCGTGCTGCAGAAGTGATGGTCGATGGTGATCAGGCACATCTGATTCGTGAACGTGAAACCATTGAATCACTCTGGGAACGTGAGCGTTTATTGCCTTAAGGAGTAAATCAGGATGTTTTTAGAATTTACCAAGATGCATGGTCTGGGCAATGACTTTATGGTGGTTGATTTAATCAGCCAGCGCGCCTATTTCGATAGTCTGACCATTCAGCGTCTGGCCGACCGTCACTTTGGTGTGGGGTTTGACCAGTTGCTGGTGGTTGAGCCACCTGATGTTCCGAATGCCGATTTTAAATACCGTATTTTTAATGCCGATGGTTCAGAAGTCGAGCAGTGTGGCAATGGCGTGCGCTGTTTTGCCCGTTTTGTGCATGAGCGCCAGCTGACCAGCAAAACCAAAATCAAGGTGCAAACCAAAGCCGGAATTGTTGAGCCGGAACTGGGTCAAAATGGCTGGGTGCGGGTAAATATGGGGCAGCCGAAATTCCTGCCGCAAGAAATTCCGTTTATTGCCGATGAACCGGACAACTTATATGACCTGATGCTGGCCAATGAAGAGAAGTTGAGCATTGATGTGGTCAATATGGGTAATCCGCATGCGGTGACCATTGTGCAGGATATTTTGACGGCTGATGTCGCACGTTTAGGTCCACAAATTGAATCGCATGAGCGTTTCCCGCAGCGCGTGAACGCCGGCTTTATGCAAATTCTGGATGAACAGCATGCCCGTTTACGTGTGTTTGAACGTGGTGTCGGTGAAACGCTGGCCTGCGGTACGGGCGCGTGTGCGGCAGCGGTTTCCGGGATGCGCCGTGGCTTACTGGCCAGCAAAGTTGAAATTGAGCTGGCGGGTGGCAAGTTACAGATCGAATGGAAAGAAGGCGATGTGGTCTGGATGACCGGTCCAACTGCCAATGTCTATGAAGGCCGTCTGGATTTACGTTATTTCCAGGGCTAATCTGACTATCTCCTATACAAAAGCACCGTTCTATTCACGGTGCTTTTTTATGTTAGGATGATTTGAGTTTTGCCTGCAGAGCCATGATGATGCATAAACTTGTTTTTCTGCCGGGTGCCTCAGGTAGTCAGCAATTCTGGCAGCCGTTAATGGCCCGGTTGCCAGCATCGGCCCGGAAAACCGTGATTGCTTATCCCGGTTTTGATGGGGTAGAAGCCGATGCCAGCATTCAGAGTCTGGCCGATCTGAAAACGCGGGTGATCAGTCAGATTGAAGAGGACAGCATTCTGATTGCCCAGTCGATGGGCGGAGTGTTGGCCATAGCCGCTGCATTGCAGCAGCCGAATAGACTTCGGGCCTTGGTGTTAATGGCTACTTCGGGCGGACTGGATTTAACTCCGTTTCAGGCCAAAGACTGGCGTGAGATTGAGCCCCTGCAATGGGCCAAGCTGCCGCAGTGGTTTGTGGAAGATCAGACCTATTATCATCCGGAACAATTGGCCAGTATTGATCTGCCGGTGTTATTGCTTTGGGCCGATCAGGATGAATTGAGTCCGGTTGCCGTTGGTGAGTTTCTGGCCCGGCAGTTGCCGAATGCCCGATTGGTGATTATGCCCGATGCTGATCACTGGTTTGCATCCTCGCAGGCTGAACGTGTCGCCGGGGAGATCAACCGTTTTTTACACGACTATTTTTGCAAAGCTACTTTTTAAAAGACAATTTTTTACCAGAACATAGGATGGTGTGATGAAGTTAAGTGCTGAACAGTTACTGGAGATGTGGCTGAAACAACGCGAAATCCAGCATCAGTCGGCACATACTTTGCATGCTTATGCACGTGATGTTGGTGATTTCCTTCATTTTTGTCAGCAGAAAAACATGCCGCTGGCCGATGTGGAAACCGCTGACTTACGTGAGTTTCTGGCGTATAAGGTCGAAGCGCAGCAGCTGAGTTCCAGCAGTTTGCAGCGCATGTTGTCTTCTATTCGCCAGTTTATGAAATGGGCTGAACAGGGGAGTTATTTGGCGTTTAATCCGGCTGATGATTTTCAGTTAAAACGTCAGCCACGTCCTTTGCCGGGCATGGTCGATATTGAAACGGTACAGCAGATTTTAGATCAGCCAGAGCCGGAGTCAGAGCGGCAAAAACAGCTCTGGGTCCGTGATAAAGCGATTTTAGAGCTGCTGTATTCCAGTGGATTGCGCCTGGCGGAAGTACAGGGCTTAAGAATTAAAGATCTGGATTTTAACCGGCAGTTATTGCGGATTACCGGTAAGGGCAATAAAACCCGGGTGGTACCGTTTGGTTCTAAAGCCAAAGACAGTGTGATGCGCTGGCTACAGATTTATCCGCTGTGGCAGGGTGATTTTGTCCCGGATGCGCAGCTGTTTATTACGGAAAAAGGTCAGCCACTCGGTGCGCGGCAAATTGAAAACCGGGTCAAGTTGCAGGCCCAGCGTGCTGGTGTCAATGTCGATTTGCATCCGCACTTATTGCGACATTGTTTTGCCAGCCACATGTTATCTAATAGCCGTGATTTGCGTGCGGTGCAGGAGATGTTGGGGCACAGTAATTTGACCACCACGCAAATTTATACTCATGTCGATTTTGATCATTTGGCGCAGGTTTATGATCAGGCTCATCCAAGGGCGCAGCGCAAAGAGCAGGGCTGAATTGAGGCAAGTGAAAAGGACTTTCAATTCACGGGTGAAAGACTAGAATAGAGGTGTCAGGCATGAGCATGTGCCACCATTGTAGAATAAAAATAAAGGTGGAGATGGCGTATAAAGAGGGTTAATTTTTGACTCGAGTAATATTCAGAACGAGCACAAAAATTCCGAGGACCCAACCTGATTGATGATTTGGGAAAAATGTAAAGGCATAGATATGATTTCGGATATTCAACAAAAATATGAACAGCTGAGTCCGGCGCAAAAAGAAATTTTTGCCGGTTATGGTTTAAGACAGGTGAAACACTTTGTGGAAATTAACCTGCCAGCCATGCAGGCTATTTTACCTGAACAGGCCGTGATTCAAGGCATTAACGCACAAGGTAAGGTGCAGGCGGTTCATACGGAAACAGGTCAAGGCTATTTATGGATTTCCGATCGTCAGTGGCAGGAAAGCCAGCAATTGACCCAAACCGTCGATGCAACTGAAGATTTTATGCAGGTCTGGAAAGTGTTTAATCTGGCTGAATATGACCTGATTGATTTAAGCCACGTGCACCGCGACTTTTTGGATGGTCAGCAGGCTTAAACATAAGCACTACGTGCAGCATAGCAAGAGAAGGTTATCTTGCGTGCTGCAACTTAACAATCTTCAAAATCGCCGGCTAGGCTTATAAATCTTCCAGCGGCAGCTGAAAACTCTGTTTAATAATTTGACTTGGCAAATCGGTTTTGACACTGGTGATGCCATTTTTTTTGGTTAAATGGGTGGACTGAAATTTACGATAACTTTCTAAATCGGGCACCACCACTTTCAGCATCGCATCGCATTCCCCCAAAATAATATAGCACTCCATCACCTGCGGTAATTCTTTCATCGCCTCAATGAAGGTATCAATAGTTTCGGCATCCTGCCCGACCAGCCAGATCCGGGAAAATAAAATCAGTTGAAACCCAATCTTATGCGGGTCCACCACCGTAGTGTAATTCTGGATTACTCCGGCTTCTTCTAAAATTTTCACCCGTCTTAAGCAGGAGTACGGCGACAGGCCAATTTCACGGGCCAAATCGTTATTCTGAATGCGGCCATTGTTTTGTAAAGCTCGAATGATATTTTTGTCGATGCGATCCAGCTTTATTCGAACAGACTTTGGATATTACTTCATAAATTAGAGGATAATTTGAAAAATTATTTAAATTATAGAATATTTGAAATCCTATTTTATAGCGTTTCGCAGATACTAATTTTCACTTTCTCAAGTACGACGGGAAAAAGGAAATGTCTGTATGGGTACTTTTTGCATTGACTGTGTTGCCGCTGATTTTTACGCCGGGGCCGGATATGTTATTCATTTTGTCGCAAGTGATGGGTAAAGATGCAAAAGCAGGCATGATGGCCACAGTCGGCGTGTGTAGTGGTTATCTGGTGCATTCGATTCTGGTGGCGTTGGGAATTGCCGCGATTATTGTGTTCTTTCCGCTATTATTTGAAGCGATTCGCTGGTTAGGGATTGCATATTTGCTGTATTTGGCGGTGGGTTTATTCAAGTCGGTATTGAGCAAGAAAAAGCTGGCGATTGAAAGTCGCAGCAGCAGTCATCCGGTGCGCAAAGGATTTTTTACGGCGCTATTGAATCCGAAAGGCATGCTGATTTACTTTGCGATTTTGCCGCAGTTTATTGATAAAACTGGAAATACCGTTACTCAAGGCTTGTTATTGTCCTGCATTTTTATTGGGCTAATTTTTATTGTGTACTGCGCGTTAAGTCTGATCTTTGCCAAAATCACCCAGAAAACCCAGCTGTATGAACGTAAACAGAAGTGGATTGATGGTACATCTGGTGGTTTACTGGCGCTGGCGGCCAGCTGGTTAATGGTCAATTAAGCTGTGAAATTTAGAAAAAGCATGTCCTAGGTCGACATGCTTTTTTATATGGAGAGCGTGAAAAAGAGAATTGTTACAAAAACAGAAATGAACCGATGGTCATCTTAGACCAAAGTCTGGCAGGGGATACAAACTGCTATCCTAAATGACATCAAAATAGCCAGGTTTCGGTCTGCTATGTTAAAAAATGAATAATAATTCATTTTATTGTGCTGGCTAGTTAATCAGAACAACTGATGTGATACATAAGATAAAAAGATAATATAAATCAATGGTTAAAATATAGCTTAATCTGGCTGAAATATAGCTGGGTTAAGCTGGATGAAAAAAGTATGAACGCAACGTTCAGCTATTTTTACGCATTTTTACAGCTTCTTGGGCAATTGTGACTTGACCGAAATGCCAAACCCATTGCAAGATAAGACACCTACAAAAATTTAAGTGAAGAGTTATCTTAACTTTTCTCATCTTTTACATTTACTAAAACAGCCGAGGATTACATGAAGGCTCTTGTTGCTGTAAAACGTGTGGTTGATGCCAACGTTAAAGTTCGCGTTAAACCGGACAATAGTGGGGTTGACCTTACTAACGTTAAAATGTCAATTAACCCATTCTGTGAAATCGCCGTGGAAGAAGCGGTTCGTCTAAAAGAAAAAGGAACAGTTTCAGAAATCGTTGTTGTTTCTATCGGTCCTAAAGAAGCGCAGGAACAAATCCGTTCTGCTATGGCGCTTGGTGCTGACCGCGGTATTTTAGTTGAAACTGCAGATGAAATTGGCGCACTTGAAGTGGCTAAAATTTTAAAAGGTGTTGTTGAGCAAGAGCAGCCACAACTGATCCTTTTAGGTAAACAGGCAATCGATGATGACTCAAACCAGGTGGGTCAGATGTTGGGTGCTTTACTGGGCGCAGGTCAAGGTACATTCGCTTCTGAAGTGAAAGTAGACGGCGACAAAGTACAAGTGACACGTGAAATCGATGGCGGTTTACAAACTGTTGAATTATCACTGCCAGCAATCATCACGACTGACTTGCGTTTGAATGAGCCACGTTATGCGGCACTTCCAAACATTATGAAAGCGCGTAAAAAACCGCTGGATACCAAGTCTCCTGCAGATTACGGTGTATCAGCCGGGACTAAACTGAAAACTGTAAAAGTTGAGTCACCAGCTGAACGTAAAGCGGGCGTACAAGTGAAGTCTGTAGATGAGCTTGTTGAAAAATTAAAAAATGAAGCGAAAGTGATCTAATACAGAAGGATATAAATCATGAGTATTTTAGTTATCGCTGAGCACGACAACAAAGCACTAAATGGTGCAACGTTAAACGTTGTGGCTGCAGCTCAAAAAATCGGTGGTGATATCACTGTATTGGTTGCTGGTTCTGGCGCGCAAGCAGTTGCTGATCAGGCAGCTAAAGTTGCGGGCGTGAGCAAAGTATTACTGGCTGATGATGCTGCCTATGCAAATCAGCTGGCTGAAAATGTCGCAAAACTGGTTGCTGAATTGGGTAAAGGCTATAGCCATATCCTTGCAGCATCTACAACGACAGGTAAAAACATTTTACCTCGCGCTGCAGCATTGCTGGATGTCAGCATGATTACTGACATTATTGCAGTAGATAGTCCAAATACATTCAAGCGTCCAATTTATGCCGGTAACGCGATTGCAACTGTTGAATCTTCAGAAGCAATTGTTGTTGGTACTGTACGTGGTACAGCATTTGATGCGGTTGCTGCGGAAGGTGGTTCAGCTGCGGTTGAAGCTGCGGCATCTACAGGCGATGCAGGTATTTCTAAGTTTGTGAACGAAGAAATCGTGAAATCTGAACGTCCTGAATTAACAGCTGCACGTATTGTAGTATCAGGTGGTCGTGGTGTAGGTTCAGGTGAGAACTATCACAAAGTACTTGATCCACTGGCAGACAAGCTAGGTGCAGCACAAGGTGCATCTCGTGCAGCGGTTGATGCGGGCTTCGTTCCAAACGATATGCAGGTTGGTCAAACAGGTAAAATCGTTGCCCCTGATCTGTACATCGCTGTGGGTATCTCAGGTGCGATCCAGCACTTGGCCGGTATGAAAGATTCTAAAGTGATCGTTGCGATCAACAAAGATGAAGAAGCACCAATTAATGCAGTAGCTGACTACTGGTTAGTAGGTGACTTGAACACTGTAGTTCCAGAATTGGTTTCTAAAATCTAATTCCTGAACTTCGGTTAAAAAGACGCTCTTGCGCAAGCAGTAAAAGTTTTTACTTTGCTGTTTTGTTCAGGGGCGTTTTTTAGGCCTGAAAATAAGGATGACTGTGCCTTATAAAAGATTTGTGTTTCATTTGAATGAAAAGTGATAGAATTCGCCTTTCATTTTTTGTCCCGCGTTGTAATGTCCCTGTCCAAAACTGCTCACATCTTATTCATCAGTTTTCTGCTGATCGGCATTTATATTGGTGTCTGTGTTCATACCGCCTTATTTGCACCTGTTCAAGTGACTCAATTCCTGTTTAGCGAGTCGGGACCGTTTGAGAGCTTTAGTGCCTGGCTCTGGTATTTGCTGGCTGTACTGTGTGTGCTGAATACGGAGCTGAAGTTAAAGACACGTATTTTTTACTGCTTTGGGCGCTGCGCTGTTGGGCTTAAGGGAAATGGATTTTCATAAACGTCTGTTCGATGACAGCTTTATTAAAATCAATTTTTATCGCAGTGCAGAAATTCCCTTTATGGACAAGCTGTTAGGTTTTATCTTGCTGTTGGCGATTATTTTCGTATTTTTCAATCTGGCCAAGATTTTTGTGCAGGCTGTTCGTCAATTTAAGTCGAATCCGAATATTGCCTACCTGTTTATTGCCTTGACGGTATTGTGTGGTGGTTTGAGCAAGCTGTTGGACCGTACCAGCTCGACTTTAAATGAAGACTTTAATATCAAGCTGATGCAGCATACCGAGGTCATTATTATGACCATTGAAGAAGGCGTAGAGATGCTATTGCCTATTTTGCTGGTGGTTGCGGTCATGACTTACCGGAAAGTACTCAACCAGCCCAATTAAAACATCGCTTTGCTGGGATCAAGCACGTCAATCTGGGGCAGATTGACGTGCTTTTTTTAATGGGAAATGCAAAATCCGGGGCTGGATTATTCTGATAAAAAGTGAATCAAGTTCTACAAATTCGGTTTTTTGAAAATGAGTTAAAATTTAATCATTAAACATTAGAAAATTAACAAGATTAAGATGAACAGGATGACACAAAAATAGGACTATTTATGCTATAATTCCCAGCTAAATTTTCGTTTTTTAACTCAAGTTTTGAGTTAAATTTTTTGCCAAATTTACGATATAAAATGCGGGCAGAAATCTGCTTGTATAACAAGGAGTATGCATGAGCGTATCGGAAATTAGACCGATTGCCATTGAGGATGAACTCAAGCATTCATATCTCGATTATGCAATGAGCGTGATTGTGTCACGGGCATTGCCAGATGTACGAGATGGTTTAAAACCTGTTCATCGTCGTGTGCTTTATGCAATGCACGAATTGGGCAATGACTACAACAAAGCCTACAAAAAGTCTGCCCGTGTTGTGGGTGATGTGATCGGTAAATACCATCCACACGGCGATTTCGCAGTCTATGAAACCATCGTTCGTATGGCGCAAGACTTCAGTCTGCGTTATCAACTGGTGGATGGTCAGGGTAACTTCGGTTCGATTGATGGCGATAGTGCGGCCGCAATGCGTTATACCGAAGTACGTATGACCAAGCTGGCCCATGAACTCCTGGCCGATCTGGAAAAAGATACCGTAGATTGGGTCGATAACTACGATGGCTCGGAGCGTATTCCTGACGTTCTGCCAACCCGTATTCCAAACCTGCTGGTGAATGGTTCTGCCGGTATTGCCGTCGGTATGGCGACCAATATGGCACCGCATAACCTTACCGAAGTGATTAATGCCTGCCTGGCCTATGCCGATAATCCGAATATCAGCATTGAAGGCCTGATGGAACACATCAGTGGTCCAGACTTCCCGACAGGCGGCATCATTTACGGTAAATCGGGCATTGTCGATGCTTACCGTACCGGTAAAGGCCGTTTGCATATCCGTGGTAAATATCATTTTGAAGAAGACCAGAAATCTGGTCGTACCACCATTGTCTTTACTGAAATTCCGTATCAGGTTAACAAAGCCAAAACCATTGAGCGTATTGCTGAACTGGTTAAAGAGAAAAAACTGGAAGGAATCTCGGAGTTACGTGACGAGTCCGATAAAGACGGTATGCGCATTGCGATTGACTTGAAACGTGGTGAGAACGCCGAAGTCATCGTCAATAACCTGTTCCTGAACACGCAGCTGGAAAACTCGTTCAGTATCAACATGGTCTGCCTCGACAACGGCCAGCCAAAACTGATGAACCTGAAAGACATCATTGCTGCGTTTATCCGTCACCGCCAGGAAGTGGTGACTCGCCGTACCATGTATGAACTGCGCAAAGCACGTGAACGCGGTCATATCTTGGAAGGTCTGACCGTTGCTTTGGCGAATATTGATGCCATCATCGAAACCATTAAAACTTCTGCCAACCCGGCCGAAGCGCGTGAGCGTTTACAGGCTGGCGAATGGGCCGCTGGTGGTGTGGTGGCATTGCTGGAAAAAGCCGGTTCCGTGTCTATTCGCCCGGATGAAATTGAAGGTGAAGATTTAAGCCGTCCATTTGGTTTAGATGGAGATGTTTATCGTCTTTCTCCAGCGCAGGTCGGTGCGATTCTGGAACTGCGTTTACACCGCTTAACCGGTCTGGAACAAGACAAGTTACATGCAGAATATTCTGAAATTCTGGCGCAAATCGCTGAATACACTGCTATTTTAAATGACTTTAATTTATTGATGGCGGTGATTCGTGAAGAGCTGGCGCTGGTATTGCAGCAATATGGCGATGCACGTCGCACTGAAATTGTTGAATCCCGCATCGACTTCTCGCGTGAAGATTTAATTCCTGAAGAGCAGGTGGTGTTAACCGTTTCACAATCCGGTTATGCCAAGACTCAGCCATTGTCCGATTATCAGGCTCAGCGCCGTGGTGGTCGTGGTAAGTCTGCCACAAGCATGAAAGAAGATGATTATATCCAGCATCTGATTGTCACCTCGAACCACGCGACCGTACTGTGCTTTACCGATGTCGGTAAGGTCTATCGCCTGAAAGTATTTGAAGTGCCACAAGCTTCACGTGGTTCGAAAGGCCGTCCAATTGTCAACCTGTTGCCATTAGATGCCAATGAAACCATTACCGCGATTCTGCCAGTAATTGATGCACCGAAGAAATTCAAAGAGCGTCTGGCCGATTTCCGTAGTTTTGTGAAAGCCAACTCAGTACAATTACAGCAAAATCAAGTAATTGCTAGCCATTATGCCGAACTTGAAGCCGCATTTGCAGAACTGGCAGATGGTGATGATCTGTCGGATGCCTTGCGTGTTCAGTTAAAGCAGCTGGGCCTAGAGCTGTCAGCCACAGACCTGGATGATGAAATTGTTGCAGAATTTGCCGAGCAGGCTGAAAATCTGCGCAAAAACTTCTATGTGTTTATGGCAACAGCGTCTGGTACGGTTAAACGTGTCGAGCTGGAGCAGTTCAGCAATGTGCGTTCTAACGGTTTACGTGCCATTGAACTGAACGAAGAAGACACCCTGATTGGCGTGGCGATTACCGATGGCGAGCAGCAGATCATGCTGTTCTCGAATGAAGGTAAGGCAATCCGTTTTGCTGAAACTGATGTTCGTGCCATGGGCCGTTCAGCCAAAGGTGTGCGTGGTATGCGTGTCACCATTGGTGCAGCTCAAGCGGAAGAGGCCGAAGACGATACAGCCGATAGCGAAGATGATGCAACCGATAGCAATTTTGTTAGCCGGATTGTGTCGCTGGTCGTGGTGCCAGAAACCGGTGAAGTGCTGTGTGCATCCGCCAATGGTTATGGTAAACGTACTCCGGTCGATGACTTCCCGACCAAAAAACGTGGCGGTAAGGGTGTAATTGCGATCAAGACCTCTGAACGTAACGGTGAACTGGTCGGTGCGGTGGCCATTGATGCCTCGAAAGAATTGATGCTGATTTCGGATGGCGGTACGCTGGTACGTACCCGTGCTTCGGAAGTGGCAGAAACTGGTCGTAATGCGCAAGGTGTACGTTTAATCCGTTTAGGTGAAAATGAAACCTTGGTGGGTGTAGAAGCGATTGAAGCCGTGGAAGAAGATGAATTTTCTGAAGATTTAGCTGATGAAAATACAGCTTTAGATACGGTAGAGACCGATGCAGCAGCTGCTGAGCAGGATGAAAAACCGACTGAAGAATAATTTTTCTTCTCATGAAAAGGACGCTTCGGCGTCCTTTTTTACACAGTACCGTACAGGAATAACCCGATATGCAGTTTAAATTATGGATGGGCTTGAGTGTTCTGGCTTTGGCCGGATGTGATCAGCTGGGTCAAAAAGTCATGGACGCCATTCCAAATCCGAGTCCGCAGCAGGAACAGGTGGCACAGGCGGCCTATGACAATTTACGTGATGGCGAGTTCGAGCAGTTTCTGAATCATCTCGAGCCAGAACTCAAAAGCCATTTTCAGGACAACCAGAAAGTCATGAAACGCTTCGCCAAGGTGATTCCAAAAGGCGAATATAAATCGCGTACCCTGATGACCAAAAGTATTGAAACCGGTAGCAATCAGCCGGGGCAGTACAAGATTAGCTATGAATATGCATATCCAAAAAATCTGGTGCAATATGACGTCAGCTTTGACCAGCCGGACGGTAGCAGCAAAATCCGTAACCTGAATATTCAGGTATTTGGTGAGTGATTTAAATCTTAATCACTACATTTTATGGAGCTTTACCAGATCACTGCATATTACTGCATATATGTTCAAGATCAGCGCAAATTATGTTTAATCAAGAGAAAAAAGTCATCCACATTGGGCCAGATATAGAGTGAGATAGGCTTCCAATCTGCTGGAAAGGTTAAAATTATCTTGTGAATCTATATTGATTTTTCGACTGTATCTGCGTGGCAAGATTGAAATAATTTTGTGCAAGCCTGAGCAAGATGTGGTTAAATGCCTATTTTATTGTGTTTCACCTTGACAAGGAAAAATCATGCGCGCGTACAACTTCTGTGCTGGCCCTGCTGCATTACCCACTGCCGTATTAGAAAAAGCCCAAGCAGAAATGCTGGACTGGCACGGCAAAGGCCTTTCGATCATGGAAATGAGCCATCGTAGCAAAGATTATGTTGCGGTTGCAGAAAAAGCAGAAGCCGATTTACGCAAACTCATGAACATTCCTGAGAACTATAAAGTACTGTTCTTGCAGGGTGGGGCATCCTTACAATTCTCGGCAATTCCATTAAACCTGCTCGGTAAAAATAACAAGGCCGATTATATCCATACCGGTATCTGGTCTGAAAAAGCATTAAAAGAAGCACAGCGTTATGGCGATATTCATGTCGTGAACGCAGGTATTCAGATTGATGGTAAACATGCGATTAGCGCGCAAAGCGAGTGGGATTTATCTGCAGATGCAGCTTATGTGCATTATGCCGACAATGAAACCATTGGTGGTCTGCAATTTGCCAGCATTCCTGAAACCGACAAGCCGTTGGTGTGTGACTATTCATCTAGCATTCTGTCTGCACCGCTAGATGTTAGCAAGTTTGGTTTAATTTATGCGGGTGCACAGAAAAATATTGGCCCGGCAGGTTTAACCCTGGTGATTATCCGTGAAGATTTACTGGATCAGGCCAAGCCGGAAATTCCAAGCATCCTGAAATATTCAGATCAGGCGAAAAATGGTTCAATGGTGAATACGCCATCGACCTATGCCTGGTATTTATCCGGTCTGGTTTTTGAATGGTTACTGGAAAATGGTGGGGTTGATGCCATGCATCAGACCAACCTTGAAAAAGCCAAACTGCTTTATGGTTATATCGATTCAAGCGATTTCTACGCCAACCCGATTGTTGAAGCCAACCGTTCGATCATGAACGTACCATTTACGCTGGCCAATGCCGATCTGGAAAAACAGTTCCTGCAAGAAGCGGAAGCCAATCATCTGTTGAATCTGGCTGGTCACCGTTCAGTTGGTGGTATGCGTGCCAGCATTTATAATGCCGTGCCACTTGAAGGTGTTCAGGCACTGGTTAACTTTATGGATGACTTTGCCAAACGCAACGGCTAATCCAGCGTATACGAAAAAGCCCATCATCAGGATGGGCTTTTTATGGGATATGGAATACGGATTAAAAAATAAATTGATGCAGCAGGTAGGCAGAAATCATCATGCCCAGAACAAAAAACAGGCAGGACATTTTATCCAGACGATAACGCTGACCCATTTGATGTTCAACAGATTGTAAGTTTTCTTCTTGCACGATTTTCATAGATATTATATCCAGTGATCTATTTATCGTTGATACTTTCGATTTGTCACATATTATTAACATAAAAAATTGGTTAAATAAAGTACTAAATACATTTTCCTTAATAAACTTTTCAGCCGATTTAAAATCAGAACATCATCTCTTCATTCTGTTGACCGGATTTATTCAATATTCAATTTTTAAACAGATTTAATCTAAGTCTATGAAAATCAATAGAGATTAAATAATAAGCTTTAAAATTTAAAACTGTGGATAAATAAGTGATTTTTGAATTTAAAATAGTGCTATTTAGAATAAAACTGTGGATAAAATATAATCAAATAAATTCAAAAGATAAAAAAAGACCTGCTTCAAGCTGAAAGCTCATATTGAAGCAGGTCTTTCTTTAAATATAAATGGCTTTGTTGCACAAAGATTTCATAACTATATGATTTTAAAGGTTTTGATTATTTTTTGATCCAAAATTAAATTTATTTAAATCAGATGCTTACATATTTATGCAACAAAGCCAATATAAATTATTGTTTTTTCGCGTAAATACTGACCTGAATCCAGATATTGCCGCGAATGAACTGGCCAATTTCAAAATCAGCAAACTTGGGTTCTTTGGTCGCAATACGGATTAAAGTGGCTGGCTGGTTGTCTTCATGAATCAGGCAGACATCATACAGGGTGTAATCCTGATTCATAAATTGCGCTTGGGTTTTACCGACCACATTGCCCTGGAACCAGGCTTCATCTTCCTGTCCTAAGACTTCACCATATAAATAGGCCACCATTTTGGAGAAATTCACGGTCACCGGGGCTTTATCTTCTTCAGATTTTGGCTCCCAGGCGTCAATCTGTTCCTGCAAATTGGCCGGGGCAACACCATTATTGGCCGCCAGAATATCATTTAAGGCACGGTGATGTTTAATCGAGGCCGGATCATCAACAATCAGTTGCTCATCTTCTGCCACGGCTTCCAGCTCGTAAGCCCAACCATTCAGATGCGCGATATAAGTCTGGTCTTTTTGGTACTGGTGGTGATTGACGCTATACAGACTGTCAAAGGCATAGACCGTGGTGTTTTCACCCAGATTTAATCCCAAAACCGCCTGGGTATTGGAAGGGCAGCTAATAATCCGTTCAATGGTCACCGGGGTTTTATACGGGCTTTCAAAACATGGAAAGGCCGTTTTAACCGCTTTCGGCTGATTGGCCTCTACGGCAATGACCTGCGCCAGTTGAATCGGCTGTTTGACCGGACCCTGAATCAGCCAGGTGCTGTCATCCATATCACATTCTTGTGCGCATAGCCCCATTGGCATGATGGGTGCATCCAGTGCCTGACCTAACCATTTGGGAACATCAACATTCGGCTGATCGGTGAGCAGCGTCCAATGCTCTACATGGCTGCCAAAACTTTGATCTTCAATGGTAATAATGTCTGGTCTGTTCTGATTTTTCATAAGCACGTTAAGAGAATGTCGAGTGGCCTTAATCTATTTAATCGAGGGTATTTTAAATTTTTCAAGTCTGGGTGCCGATTTCTCCTTTGAAAATGCCCGAAATGATGAGAAAAGTCAAAGGATGAGCTTAAGCTGCTTAAGCAAAATCAGCTGATTCAGCGTGTTATTACTCCAGCATTATCTTGGTGAAAAAGCCTGTATTTCCCACCGCGACGTTGAGTGAATTTTGCTACACTAGGGACATCAAAATTGCCGGAATTGAAAGTGCTGCCATTTAAGCTGTGGGTGGATGCCGATGCCTTACCAAGAATTTTAAAAGATGTGATTATCCGGGCTTCTGACCGCTATCAGCTCGAAGTAATTTTTGTAGCCAATCAGAATGTGGGCATTACTCCATCGGTGCGGATTAAATCCCTGCAGGTCATGAGCGGCGCAGATGCGGCCGATCAGGAAATTGTTGAGCGGATGCAGGCCAACGATATTGTGGTAACTCAGGATATTCCACTGGCAGCGCAGGTGATTGAAAAGGGCGGTATTGCGATTCATCCACGTGGTGAAATCTATACCACTGCCAATGTTAAAGCGCGGCTGCATTTACGTGATTTTATGGATACTCTACGCGGCGCTGGCGTGCAGACCGGTGGGCCACCGCCAATTTCTGAGCGCGATAAACGTGAATTTTCCAACAGTCTGGATCAGACCATTCAAAAACAAAAACGTAAAACCGGCTGAATTACATGCCCTCAAAAAATAATATTGCCCTGACTTATATGCTGCTGGTGTTTATCTGGGCCTCGACACCGCTGGCGATTGTCTGGAGTGTGTCGGATCTGCATATGCTGTGGGCGCTGGCTTTACGTTTTTTTATTGCCTTGCCGCTGGCCTTTATCTTTTTGTTGCTGCTCAAAGTGCGTTTTCCGGTTGATCAGACGGCATTGCATAGTTATGTGGCCGGTTCCTGCAGCCTGTTTGGTTCCCAGATTTTTACCTATCTGGCCACCAGCTATTTAAGTTCAGGCATGATTGCACTGATGTTTGGTCTGGCACCGATTATTGCCGGCTTGATCGGGCGTTTTGCCTTTCAGCAGCGTTTGAAAAAACTGCAATGGTTCGGGATGCTGGTTGCAGTGCTGGGACTGGGTATTATCTGTCTGGGCGGAGAAAACCTGCATGTACAGCCGGTCGGGATTGGTCTGATGCTGCTGAGCGTGCTGATTTATGCCATGTCCATTTTCTGGGTCAAAAAAGTGAATGCCAAGGTGGAACCTGTGGCACAGGCCACTGGTTCAATCCTGATTTCAACCTTGATGGCAATTTTGATGTTGCCAATAATCTGGCCTTATGCACCGACTGAAATTCCGGAAACCAAGGCTTTATTCTCTTTACTGTATACGGTGGTGATGGCTTCACTGATTGCCATGTTCTGTTATTTTAAGCTGGTACAGAATATTCAGGCGACCACATTGTCACTGACCACTGTCATGACCCCAATGCTGGCCCTGCTAATTGGTGCATTTCTGAATCAGGAAGCCCTGAGCTTGACAGTGCTGATCGGAGCTTTGGTCTTATTGTTTGGCTTGTTCTTATATTTCTTCCATGATTTACGTGCAAGCCGGGCGTTGGCACGTAAACAGGCACATCCTGAAACTTATTTAGATTGACACTGCTGGATGACTTCGGCCAGTTTGCTGCGGTCTTGCGGGTGTAAAGTAATAAAATAGGCCCCGGTACGATAGCGGCCATTATCTTCGGCATTGCTATAGACCACCTGGGCAGTTGCAGCAATATGAAAGAAATTTTCCGGATGACTTAAGGTCACGTGAATATAGCTGCCATCGGCAATTTCACGCTCGCTGTAGAAGCTTAAACCGCTTTCGGAAAAGTTGACCTGTTCTGGTACAGGTAACATGCTTTGTACAATTGCATCGTATAAAGAACCGGTAATCAGGTTTAATTTTTGGTTGAATAAGGATAAGATTCGAGCAATTTGTTGATCTTTTTCAGATAATTGTTCTAATTCGTAGTTAAGCGCATGATCAAATTGATCTAATTCAGCGAGTAGTAGAAAATAACGCGGCAACATAAAATTAGGATCGTAAGGATCATTAAGAGCAACTTGATCAGAAATAAGCTGATAGTTGATTCTCAACGCAGCATCGATACGTGACATCACGCGACGTTCATTTTGAGCGTTTTGATGCTGTAAATTTTCCATAATGTATTACCTCGGACTAGATGGTATGTTTAAACCAATCTCGCTATATATAGGGTTGAGATATACGCGCGCTCGGCGCAGTAATCACTTTATTTCTTTTATTGCTCTGGTTTCAATGATCGGTCTCACTTTAGGTGTTGCTGTTCTGATTACAGTGTTATCTGTGATGAACGGATTTGACCGTGAATTGAAGAACCGGGTCTTGGGGATGATTCCGCAAGCGACTGTTTCATCTACCCAGATTTTAACAGATTGGCCTGAACTTGCAAAAAAAGTTGAGCAACATGAGCATGTTACAGGTGCTGCACCGTTTACCCAATTACAGGGGATGTTGACCGCACACGGTCAGGTTTCCGGCATTATGGTGACCGGTATCGAGCCGGAATATGAGAAGAAAGTTTCGATTATTCATCAGCATATGGTGGAAGGCAGCATTGATAACCTGAAAAAAGGCGAGTTTGGGATTGTGCTGGGCAAGCAAATGACCGATGCCTTGGGCCTCAGTTTAAATGACAGTATTACTTTGGTCTTGCCTGAAGCAACGCCATCACCGGCCGGTGTGGTGCCACGTTTTAAACGTTTTACCATTGTGGGGATTTTCAGCATTGGTGCCGAAGTTGATTCGATGATGGGCTATATCGCCCTGAATGATGCTTCGACCCTGTTACGTCTGCCGGATGGCGCACAAGGCGTACGCATGAAGCTGGACGATATTTTTGCCGCACCTACCGTTGCCAACGACATTGTGAGTGAACTGCCAGCCAATTTCTATGCTTCAGACTGGACCTATACCCATGGTAACCTGTTCAGTGCGATTCAGATGGAAAAGGCCATGGTCAGCCTGTTACTGTTCTTAATCGTTCTGGTCGCAGCCTTTAATATTGTCTCATCTCTGGTGATGGTGGTGACTGACAAAAAAGCCGATATCGCAATTTTACGGACCTTAGGTGCATCTCCGGGCACGATTACCCGAATCTTTATGGTGCAAGGGACCGTGATTGGCGTGATCGGGACAGTCTCCGGCGCGATTCTTGGAATTATTTTTGCCTCCAGCATCAGTGGTTTTATTGCCTGGCTGAATAATGTTTTGGGCTTGAATCTGTTTGATGCCTATTTCATTAACTACTTACCATCACATTTAAGATGGCAGGATGTGGTAGTCATTGTCAGCCTGTCTTTAATTTTAAGTTTCCTGGCCACAATTTATCCGGCGTTACGCGCGGCGAAAATTCAACCTGCAGAGGCGCTTCGTTATGAATAAAACTGTACTAGCAGCCAAACAGGTCACTAAACATTTTACTGACGGCAAAACCACAGTAGATGTACTGCGCGGCCTCGATTTAAAAATCGAACAGGGACAATTTGTGTCGATTGTCGGCGCCAGTGGTTCAGGTAAAAGTACCTTGCTGCACGTCCTTGGCGGGCTTGATCGTCCAAGTCAGGGCGAGGTTTATTTAAATGGCCAGCGCTTTGACAATTTAGGCGAAGCTGAGCGTGGTTATTTGCGTAACCAATATCTGGGCTTTGTTTATCAGTTCCACCATTTGCTACCTGAATTTAGTGCGCTGGAAAATGTGGCAATGCCCTTGATGCTGCGTAAGGAAAGCAACTTTAAAGAAGTCAAACAGCAGGCCGAATATCTGCTGGATCGGGTGGGCTTATCGCATCGATTGACCCATAAACCGGGTGAACTGTCGGGTGGTGAACGTCAGCGTGTGGCCTTGGCGCGTGCCATTGTCACCAAGCCGGCAGTCATGCTGGCTGATGAACCGACCGGGAACCTGGACCGTAAAACCGCCATCAAGATTTTTGAGCTGTTACGCGAGCTGCGCCGTGAGTTTAATATGGCCATGCTAATTGTGACCCATGATGAAGAGCTGGCCAAATCGGCCGATACCATTTTGCATATGCAGGATGGCATCTGGGTACCCGACTAAAACCCGATTATCAGATCAATGACCCTTGAAGCCCACTCCGGTGGGCTTTATGCTTGCTCAAAATAAAAATAAGACAGAAAACGACATGTTCAAAATCATGGGTGCCGGCTGGATTTTAGGCATTGCCTGTATGGGCAAAACGCTATGGCCGATGCAGGATTTCCCGCTCTGGTTGTCAGGCCTGTTACTGATTATCCTGCTTTTACAGCAAATAGCTGCTTTACATTGGTCCCATCTGGGCATCCAATTGATTAATACCTGTGTGGCATTTGTCATTACATTTTTGTTGGGGCTGAATTTTGCCCAAAACCAGTTGCAAGAGCGGTTGATATTTCGTGAACTGACCCGCCAGCCGGCAGAGGTGGTGGTCTATGTCCAGCAAATCAATCAGCTGGGTAGCAGCCAGCTCCGGCAACCGGTTCAGGTGCTGAACCGGCATAGCCAGCCGGTGCAATGGCTGGCCTTGCTGCCGGCTGAACAGGAACTACAGCTGGGGCGTTATTATCGTTTACAGGGGCAGACCTTGCCGGCGCACAGTTTTGCCGTTCCGGGTGCGTTTGATGTAGAGCAGTGGTATCTCCAGCAAAATATCATGAGCGGCTTTCAGGTCCAGTCGATTGTGGAACTGACTGAATCGGAACTGTATCGGCTGGGATTTGGGGCACATTTAAGACAGCATCAGCAACTCTGGCCGCAATTTAAATTGTGGATCGAAACACAGCGTTTACAGATTCGTGACTTTATCCAGCAGCAGGCATTGCAGCATCCCGGCTTAATACTGGCACTGCTGACTGGCGATAAAAGTTTACTCGATAAAGCCACCGAGCAGCAGTTTCAGCGTTTCGGGATGAGTCATTTGCTGGCGATTTCCGGGCCGCATGTGCTGATTTTTGCCGCCATGCTGTGTTTTGTGCTGCAGCGCCTGGTCACTCGCTATTGGCCCGAATTATATGCGCAATTGCCCCGAAGTTATCTGCTGTTGCTGCCGTTTATGGGCTGTGTATTTGTATATTGTGCCTATGTTGGGTTTGAAATTCCTGCGCTCAGGACTTTACTGATTTGTCTGGTGGCAGGCGCCTGCCTGTTGCTAAAGCAGCCGATACAGCCGCTGTCTTTGCTGATTGGTAGTGCTTCGTTATTGCTGCTGCTTGATCCGTTGAGTGTGCTGTCGGCGGCATTCTGGCTGTCTTATGGCGCCTGCTTTGTGCTGTTAAGGATTTACCAGACCCTCCGGCAACAACCGGTGCATCCGCAGCAGACGTTGATGCAGAAATTGTGGCAGGGCTTCCGGCTGTTATTTGAATCGCAATGGAAAATTTTTATTGCGCTGTTTCCGCTGATGATCATCTTCTTCAAGCAGATTGCCTGGATTGCGCCGCTGAGTAATCTATTGGCCATTCCCTGGATCGGTCTGGTGATTGTACCGCTGGATATTCTGGCCGGTTTAAGTTTTTATCTGGCGGAACCGCTGAGCCAGTTGCTGTTTCAGCTCAATGACTTGGCGCTAAGTCTGTTATTGGGTTGTTTGCAGTTGCTGGATCTGCTGTTTGCACCACAACTGATTCCGGTTGCGCTGAGTCCACCGATGCTGCTGAGTCTGGTGCTGGGACTGATGATTTTATTTCTTCCCGCAGGTCTAGTGCCTAAAGTCTGGTCAGCGCTGTGTTTATTGCCTTTGCTGTTTCAGGACCAGTTTTCTCGGCAGGTGGAACTTACTGTGCTGGATGTTGGGCAGGGGCAGGCAATCTTTTTACGCTATCGTGAACACAGCATGATGATTGATATGGGCGGTCATTATGATGAACAGAAATGGAGTATCGGCCGGCAGATTATCCAGCCCTTTTTAAGTGTCAAAGGCGTGCAGCAGTTAGATTATTTATGGTTGACCCATCTGGATCAGGATCATAGCGGCGCTTATCAGACCTTAAAGCCACAGTTACAGGTGCAACAGGTCTATGCCAATGCTCAGCTTGAAGTAAATCCTCATAGCCATTTTGACTATTGCCAGCAAGGACAGCAATGGCAGTGGCAGCCGGGCATCCAGATACAGGTACTCTCTCCGAAACCGGAGCAGTTAAATCCTGTAGAACAGCAGAAAAATGAAAGTTCCTGTGTGCTGCTGGTCGAGTTTGCACAGGCTCAGCCTTATTCTCGCTTTTTATTGATGGGTGATGCAGGCTGGCCGACTGAATATCAGTTATTACAGGATTATCCGGATTTAAAAGTGGATGTGCTGGTGCTTGGCCATCATGGTAGCCGGCACAGTTCATCTTACCAGTTTTTAAAACAGCTGGAGCCTAAACTGGCAATTGCATCGGCGGGGCTGAATAACCGTTATGGCCATCCGAGCACGCAGGTAAAAGCCCGACTGAACGCCTTAAAAATTCCCTTATGGCAGACCGCGCAGCAGGGTAGCATCCAGTTTTATCCCACTGAGAATGAGGTGCTACCGTACCGGCATATGCGGGTTTGGCTGCGGCGTGATTAAGCGGAATTAGCTTTGGTATTTTGAATTAACGCCAAGGCTTCATCCGTAGGAATCTCATAAATCCGTCTTAAGGCTGGATGTGCCTTAAAGCGTTTATAACTCCAGTGATAATGTTCCGGATGCTGGGCAATCAGCTGTTCAATCTTCTGGTGAATCATTGCGGTGCCTTCATTGGCAGAACAGTCGTAGAGCCGTGCGTCCATGGCTTCAATGAAAATATCAAAACCTTGCTGTTCATTGCGCAGTGCATACAGAAACAGGGCAACGGCTTTAGTTTTTTGAATCAGCTTGGCGCTCAGGTTGCTGGATTCAAGTGGCAGACCAAAATAGTGAATCATTTCACCCCCCAAATGCGGGGTGTGGTCCGGCAGAATTACCGTGGTTCCGCCTTGTTTCAGTGCCTTAAAAATCTGACGAATACCGCTGTCATTGGTCGGCACCAGATTGGCCTGTTCACGGCTGCGAGCGTTACGGACAAACTCATCAGCCGATGGATTTTTCACCGGTTTATACATGATGGTCATTTCGGTGTGCTGCGCCACCCAGGCATTCATGATTTCCCAGGTGCCAAAATGCGGCACAATCAGTACCACGCCTTTTTGCGCAGCCAGTGCCTCATGTAACAGCTGTTCGCCATGCACCTGATGAATGCGGGAAATATTCTTGTAGTTTTCTGCGCCCCAGATATTAAAAAACTCAAAATAAGAGGTGAGTTCATTGCGAATGGCCTGACGCGCCAGCTGTTCACGCTGGGTCGCATCTAAATGCGGCAGGGCAATATTTAAATTGAGGCGAATGACCTGAGAGGTCTTGCTGAGCTGAAAGACATTCAAAAATGCCGCCAACATGCGGGCCGCCCAGCGTGAAAGGCTGAGGGGCTGTCGACTGACAAAATGAAGTAAACGAGAGATAGTCGTTGGGGCGAGTTTATCAGTCATTCAGTATAGTGAAATCTAAAGAAAAGGTTAAAAATGAAAATATTATAGGGGAAAACATTCAATTTAGACAGCAATCAGTTTTTCGGCGTATATAATGGAGGAAAATTAACTCGAGTTTTGGATTGTTTTTATGTCCGATTGGCCGCCTAAACCAGAAAATGAAATCAAGAATAGCCATCCACCCACAGCACAACAACCGACAGGAAACGAATGGAAGTTACTGGAAAAAGCGGTTTTAGCCTCTGTTGAAGAACAGCGCCGCGCCAGACGCTGGGGAATTTTCTTTAAGTTCCTGACCTTTGCCTATATTTTTATTCTGCTGGTGATTATGGGTAAAGGCTGTAGCAATAATTCCGCTACGGCCGTGACCAGCAGTTCGCATATTGCCGTGGTCGATATTGTGGGTACCATCGCAGCCGATAAACAGAGCGTCAATAGTGAAAATACCATTAAATCACTGCGTAAAGCCTATGAAGCAACCGGCAGTAAGGCGGTGGTGTTAAATATTAATTCACCGGGCGGATCACCGGTTCAGTCCGATGAAATCTGGCAGGAAATCCAGTATTTAAAACAGCAGCATCAGGATAAAAAACTGTATGCGGTGATTGGCGATACCGGTGCTTCAGGGGCTTATTATATTGCTTCAGCCGCCGATGAAATTATTGCCAATCCATCTAGTCTAGTTGGTTCGATTGGAGTGATTATGCCGAATTATGGCGTCAGTGGCTTAATGCAAAAGCTGGGTGTTGAAGATCGCACCATGACCTCCGGTGAAAATAAGGCATTGCTGTCGATGACACAACCGGTGGATCCAGCGCAAAAAGCCCATGTTCAGGGTGTACTAGATAATGTGCATGCGCATTTCATTACTGCAGTCAAACAGGGCCGTGGCAACAAGTTAAAAGCCAATGATCCGACCTTGTTCTCCGGCTTATTCTGGACCGGCGATCAGGCGTTGAAACTGGGGATTATTGACCGTCTGGGCAGTATGAATACTTTAAAACGTGAATTAAAAGTCGACAAAACCGTCAACTATACCATTGAATATAATCCGCTAGATTCGATGCTGGGTCGTATGGGCACTGCGGTAGGTCAGGGGATGGCCAGCGCTGTATCGCAGCAGATTCAATCTGAACAAAGTACCAAATTACAATGAAACCATTAATCCATTTTGCTCACGCCAATGGCGTACCGTCACGGGTCTATCAAAAACTATTTCAGCATCTGCAAGATGATTATGACGTGATTGATGTGCCTTTGCTCGGGCCAGATAAACGTTATCCAATCGATAATCACTGGAACAGTCTGACCCAGCAGGTGATTGACAGTATTGTGCGGCAGGCACAAGGCCGCAAGGTGATTGCACTGGGTCATTCACTTGGTTCGGTGCTGAGCTTTCAGGCCGCGCAGCAACGCCCGGAACTGTTTTCCCAGCTGATCATGCTGGATCCGCCAATGATCATGGGTAAAGAAGCCTTAGTGATGCATGTAGCGAAACTGTTGAAGCTGAAAGCCCTCGATAAAATGTCACCGGCGGGATTGTCTAAACGCCGCCGTGATCATTGGGAGTCACGTCAGCAGGCGGCCGAGCTGCTCAGACCCAAAGGCTTTTATCAAGATTTTGATCCGGACTGTTTTCAGGCTTATATCGACCATGCACTGACAGAAGATCCTGTACGTGGTGGGGTGACGCTTACCATTCCTAAAATGGATGAAGTACAGATTTTCCGTACCAATCCATCTTTATGGTGGTTGCCACAGGCCAAATTGAAAGTACCGGCACAACTGGTGGTGGCCGAGAAAGGTCCGTTTCTGGCCCGCAAGTTTCCACAGCAAATTGAGAAGAAATTCGGGATTCCTTTTCATGTTGCGCCGGGCGGTCATATGTTCCCACTGGAACAGCCTGAGCAAGTGGCACAGATGATTAAATCCTTATTACAGGATCAGGCACCTTAAGATTACTTTTGGGAAAAATCAGGTCATAAAAAAACGCATCCGAGGATGCGTTTTTTTATAGATATTACTTTTTATTTTAGCGCTGACAGAACTGTAGCGGTTGCGCTAACACCTGACCACGATACAGCACCGCGTTTGGTGTGTGCTGCAGCGTACCACTACAAATCCATTCCACCACTTGCGGATAAATCAGATGTTCCAGCACATGCACACGATTGGCCAAGCTTTCCACGCTGTCCTGATGCGATACAGTAAGTACCCCTTGGGCCAGCGCCTGACCGGCATCCAGCTCGGCAGTCACATAATGTACCGTACAGCCATGATAGACATCACCCGTGTTTAACACCCGTTGATGAGTATGCATGCCTTTGTAATGCGGCAGCAGAGAAGGGTGAATGTTCAGCATTTTCCCTTCCCAGGCTTTAACAAACTTGGCGCTTAAAATGCGCATAAAGCCTGCCAGCACCACCAGATCAACCTCCCAGTCTAAAAGCTGTTGATGCATCACATCATCAAAACTTTCACGGTCTGGGTATTGCTTGTGTTCAATTACCGCAGTGGCAATACCGGCTTTTTGGGCACGTTCCAGCGCATAGGCTCCAGGTTTGTTGGAAATGACCCCCACAATTTGTCCCGAAAGACGGGCATCAATCAGGGCCTGTAAGTTCGATCCACTGCCTGAAACAAGTACAGCAATTTTCAACATAGACAATTACGCAAAAATCACACGGATTTTTTCGTCAGCACCTTCAACAGATTCTGCATTGTCAACAATGTGACCCATTGCCCAAGCTTTTTCGCCCAACTGGTTCAGCAATTCAACAGTTTTGTCAGCATCCGCTGCATCCACTGCCAATACCATACCAACGCCACAGTTAAAGGTACGGTACATTTCGAATTGTTCAACACCGCCTTCTTTTTGCAGCAGTTTGAACAGTTCTGGCCATTCCCAAGAGGATTCGTTAATTACCGCTTGCGCACCATTTGGCAGAACGCGTGGTAAGTTACCAGGTAAACCGCCACCGGTGATGTGCGCCATTGCGTGAACATCAACAGATTTAAGTAATTCAAGAATAGGTTTGACATAAATACGGGTTGGCTCCATCGCTGCATCTGCCAGCGGACGGCCATCTACGATTTGAGTCAGGTCAACGTTTTTCACGTCCAGAATTTTACGAAGCAGAGAATAGCCGTTTGAGTGTGCACCTGAAGACGCAACACCAATCAGAACATCACCCGCTTTGACTTTAGAGCCATCAATAATTTTGCTTTGCTCAACCACGCCTACGCAGAAACCTGCAAGGTCATAATCTTCGCCTTCATACATGCCTGGCATTTCAGCAGTTTCACCGCCAACCAGTGCACAGCCCGCAAGCTCACAACCTTGACCGATCCCGGTAACTACATTGGCTGCAACATCAACGTTTAAGTGACCCGTTGCATAGTAGTCGAGGAAGAACAGTGGTTCTGCGCCACAAACCAGCAGGTCGTTCACACACATGGCCACCAGATCCTGACCAATAGTGTCATGACGGTTTAAATTAAGGGCTAAACGTAATTTTGTACCAACACCGTCTGTGCCTGATACGAGAACAGGTTCTTCATAACCTTTAGGAATTTTACAAAGTGCGCCAAAGCCGCCTAATCCGCCCATCACTTCAGGACGAGTGGTGCGTTTCGCAACAGATTTAATTCGATCGACTAACGCGTCACCGGCTTCGATGTCGACACCAGCATCTTTATAGCTTAAACCAGGGGTAGGGTTAGAAGTTGAGTTGCTCATAATGAAGTCTCCGCATTCGCGCGGGGGATTATAACCCGAATATACGAAACTCTTATGTTATTTATGCGCTAAAATGCTATCTTTATTAAAATATTTTACTTTATATAACGATTACACTGCAAAAAGGCGAGATTCTATGGCAGATCGTACTTTACGTCGCATTTTTATCCTTGCCGGGATAGCTTTAATTTTTTGGATTTTATATTTACTCAAGCCGGTCGTTATTCCATTTATTGTCGCCTTTCTTGTGGCTTATCTGTTCAGTCCACTGGTTGATACTTTATATCGGGTCGGGGTGCCGCGCTGGTTATCCATCAGCATCGTTTTTGTCGGAATCGGGATTCTGCTGACCGTGGCGGTCTGGTACATCATTCCGCTGGTCTGGAAACAGCTGATGATTGCTCGCGACAGTATTCCGGTCGGAATTAACTGGATCAATACCACCTTTTTGCCCTGGATTTCTGAAACTTTTAATGTCGATGAGATGGAAATTGATACCACGCATATGTCAACCATTATCATGGACTATGTGCAGACCAATTACAGCGCCGACAGCATTCAGGCCATGATTTTACGGGTGGCGCAGTCCGGTTTGAACTTTATCCAGATTGGCGGGACGATTGTTTTAATTCCAATTATTGCCTTCTATTTTCTGCTCGACTGGGACCGTATGCTGGACAGTCTGCGCCGTTTAATTCCACGTCCGTATGAGCGCAGCACCCTGCATATTGTGAATGAATGCCATAACGTATTAGGCGCGTTTGTCAAAGGTCAGTTCCTGGTGATGATCCTCCTAGGTGTGGTCTATGCCACCGGTCTGCAACTGATTGGTCTGGACGTTGGCCTGATTATCGGGATGGTGGCAGGTCTGGCCAGTATCATCCCATATTTAGGTTTTGCGGTCGGGATTATTGCTGCGGTCTTTGCCACCTTATTGCAGTTTGGTATCGACTGGATGCAACTGTTCTTGGTGCTGGTGGTGTTTATGATTGGTCAGGCGGTAGAAGGCTATGTACTGCAACCATTTTTACTGGGCGATAAAATCGGACTGTCACCGGTAGCTGTGGTGTTTGCCGTACTGGCCGGTGCGCAACTGGCCGGTTTCCTCGGGATGCTAATTGCCTTGCCGGTTGCCGCGGTAATTGTGGTCTTGCTACGTCATGCCCGGGATTGCTATGAACGCAGTCAGTGGTATGGACAGTCGACGGCTATCATTCATCATGACCAGCAAACGGGCAGTATCAGCATAGAAACTGATCAGGTGGATGTGGATATTGATCTTGAGAAAGATCAGACAAAGCCACTGCAACAGACTGAAAAATCGAGTAAGATGAATCCTCTTGATCCTAAAGATGTTTAACGAAGGCCTATTCTGTATATGCGTCAACTGCAGCTTGATATAGAACCTCAACTCGATGCCCGAATCAGTGATTTTTCTGGTCCGGGCTGGGGCCATGTAATTGACGCAGTTCGACAGTTGCATGCGGGGCTGGTCAACCGTTTTTATGTTTATGGCGGTGCGGGTACCGGCAAAAGCCATCTGCTTTCGGCGATTTGCGATTCTTATCTGGAAATTGGCAAATCCGCGATTAAAGTCTCTTTGCTGGAACTTCTGGATGCCCCGACCGAAGCCATTACCTCTTTAGATCATTTTGATCTGGTCTGTCTGGATGATATTGAAGCGATTAGCGGCGTGCCGCATTGGCAGCGCGCGGTATTTCATTTAATCAATTACAGCAATGAAATGGGCGGGCAATTGGTGTTTTCATCACGTTTTGCCCCGATTGAACTGAAACTGGAATTGCCCGATTTACAGTCCCGTTTAACTCAGGCTGTGAGTGTCAAAGTGCCGACCGGCAGCCTGTTTGCCGACCGTCAGGCGTTGGTGACTTCGGTACTGCAACGTAAAGGCATTCAGATTGATCAGCAGATTATTGACTACTTGCTGCTACATGGTCCGCAGCAGACCTCAATGCTGTTACAAAGCCTGCAACAACTGATTCAGCTGCTAAAAGGCGAAAAAACCAAACTGAGCGGCGCGAATTTGCGCCAGATCTACGCATTAATTGACGAATATCGGTAAAATACAAAAAAACTTGAGTAATTACTCTAGCTATGACAAATTACACTCAAAATAAGTCTTAGTTGCAAGGAAGCTGCAACTTAAAAATAAAAATGAATAAATAGGTTAAGGAGTAAGCTTATGCTCAAGCGGAGCATCGGCATTGGTATGCTGTTTATTGCGGGACATGCTTATAGTAGCAATATTGTTGTCACTATCACTGAAGATATTCAAGCCAATGATAAAGAATGCTCACTGCGCGAAGCAGTCGAGTATATTAATTTGGGGTTGCCGGAAGAAGGTCATAATGGCTGCGGTGGCGAAAATTCCTCCAATGTCATTCTGTTAGAAAAACACGCCGTTTATAAACTCAATCAGCAGTTAAAAATTACCCAACCCTTAAGCATTAAAACCACCTATGACACCGGCTTGAAAGAAAACAATATCAAAGGCCTGAACAATGCCATTATCGAAATGGCTGGTAATGAACGTATTTTTCATATTGAAAGCAGCGATGATAAACGTATTCAGGTCAACCTGAGCGAAGTCAGCCTGCAAGGCTGTGGCAGCGACAGTTGCCGTCCCAATCAGGGCGGCCTGATTCTGAACCATGAATACCTGGTGCTGGATTATGTCAAGCTGAGTCAGGGCCGAGCCAACCAGGGCGGTGCCATCTATAATCTGGCTGAAGTGGGAGAGAATATCGCGCCAGCCTTTATTGAAATTAAAAACAGTTTAATCCAGCACAACCATGCCACCGAAGGTGGCGCCATCTATAGCCGACTGCCAAGCTTCCGGATTTATGCAGCGGTGTTTAGCGACAACAAAACCAGCGATCTGGCATCTGCCAACCTCTACACCCAGTTACCTACAGAAGATGTCGAAAATCTCAAGCTGCTGGCCGCTGCCAATACCATCAGCAGTACGACCTTTAACCGCAATGAAGGCTATGTGCTGAACCTGAGAGACAATATCGGGGTCAATAACGTCACTTTAATGGGCAATAGTGCAGGGGTACGTTTAGAAGCCCCGGCAGGAAAAGGCTATATTGCCAACAGTATTCTGCTGGCCAATCCACATCCTGTGACGGCGCAGTCTGCTAACTGTAGCAAAGAGGCAGCCGATCAAAGCGTGCTGCAAAACAATCTGGTCTCTGAAGAATGTGGAACGGGCGATGTCAATTACCCGAACCAGATCTGGCAGGGTAGCCATATTTTTAGCGGGAATATCCTGGAAGGCGCCTGTAAAGTGCTGAGTGAAGATGAGGACGCATTATTCTGCCCGTATCAGGTTAAAGAAGAACAGTTCTTGGGCTATATCCGCCCACGTATTTTACTGAATTACCAGGCTCTGGCTGACTCTCCAATCGTCAACAAAGGCTATGCACAAGTGGGTACCACTGAGCAGGTTACTTGTGCCTCGGCAGATCAGCGCGGGGTGAACCGAGCTTCGGATAATACCTTGTGTGACCGTGGTGCAATTGAAATTACCGTACCTGATGCCTCAGGTCTCATTGGTCGGGATATTCTGGCCGGTGAAATTGCCGAAATGTCGGTCAGCGATTTAATTGGTGATAGTGATCTGGTACCAGCCGAGTTCTGTGATAGCCTGTTTAGCAGCAATCCGACCGGGAAAGCCTGGCAAGCCGGCTGTGTGCAGATTGAGCAGACCCAGACCAGTTCCAAAGGCCAACTGACAATTGATGAGCAGGGCAAGATTATTTATACCCCGGATTCTGCCTGGCATGGCGCAGATGTTTTTAAAATTAAACTGGTGACCACCAGTACACGTTTTAATACCACCAAACCATATGTAGAAATTCGTGTACAAGTGATTCAGGCACCTGAAAACCACATGGACAGTGACAAAATTAAAACATCTGGCGGAGCAGTGGCTGGCTATGGCGTGCTCATATTGATGTTACTGGCAGCTTGGCGCCGTAAAAAATAAAAACAGGGAAAGGGAATGAAAAATTATAAAAAAGCACTCTTGGGAGTCATGATTGTCAGTGCCATGTCATTAATGGCCGCAGAAGACCGTACTATTTATGTCACTACATTTGCCGATGAAAATGGTGAAAACCCGGATAAATGTTCGCTACGTGAAGCCTTGGTGGCGGCCAAACAGAACAAAGCCTTTGGGGGCTGTAGTGTCGGCAATACCAACTATATTGCAGTGGATTATATCCGTCTGCAAGCGGGTGAATACAAGTTAAATGCTGAATTACGCCCGCAATCTAATGTGCGGATTATGGGGGCGACACCGCTTGATTACAGCAAGAAAGATCCTATCACCCACCGTTATCCGGCGCTGATACCGCATCAGACCATTATTAATGGCCAAGGGCAGCATCGTATTGTTAATACGCTCGACAGTCAGGCCAATGTCATGTTTGACGATCTGACCCTTAAAAATGGCTATAGCGATGGGCTGGGCGGGGCTTTACTGGTTGCCGGACCGTTGACCTTGACCAATACCGCAATTCTGGATTCGCAGGCAGCGCGGGGTGGTGCACTGTATATTGCTGCCCATAATCAGGAACAGCCAATTACGGTGGTGAATAGCCTGATTCAGGGGAACAGCGCCAGTGTCGGCAGCGTGCTGGCGATGGACTGTACGGCAAATCTAGCAGATACCCAGGCCAATATCACCATTCAGCAAAGCAGTGTCATTCAAAATGGCAACAGCAACAGCCTGAGTAGCTTTGATTTTTGTGGCAAGCCGCGTCTGACTTTAACCAATACTACGGTGGCCAAAAATAAAGCGAACTTAACGCAGGGGCATATTTTTAACCTGGCCAATGGCCCGGAACACCGCCTCAGTACGCAATCGGTCTTCAGTTTAAATAACAATACCATTGTCGAAAATGAGGCTGCCAGCACCTTCTATTATGATGATTCAGGCATTAAGGTGTTAAGGTTTAATGTGCTGGCGTTTAATACCGGAAAATCATGCCGTTATGCGCTGAACAATGGCAATTTAACCGAGCGGCAACCGAATATCAGCTCATCACGAAATGCGCTAATTTTCCCGAATGCACAAAGTGTAGAGCAGGGTGTGTGTGACTTGCCGGAAACGCTCGCGAGCACAGAAGAAAACTCAATGAGCTCGGTGAATTTAAGTGGCAAGCAGTTAAGTGATGTGCTCTATCCAATGCAGCCGGCTTCAGCCTACAACTTATTCCTGCCGTTATATTATCCAAAAAATCTGGACAATGATGCGGACCTGGTCAATGTCGAAGGATTTGGCTGTGAAGTGTTAGATCAGCGTGGTTTACAGCGTGTGACTGATGGCACCCTGATTTTAGATCCAGAACAGAAAAACAGCTGTGAAATTGGTTCGGTTGAACTCATGCGTATGACCGCAGCAGATATTGTCAATCTGAAAAACGTGTCGCATGTGACCTTGTTTGACAGCTATCAGCAGGAGATTGACCGTTTAAAAGCGCTGGTTCAGGTACCAGAGAAAAATAAAGAGCTATTGGCCCAACATCAGGCAGATCTGCAAAACTATGAAAATTTACTTAAATTTTCCAAGCAAAAACAGAAGTATCGGACTATTTATATCGATCCATTTGCACTGGCCCTCAAGCATGATGAACCAAATGCCGATGGTAGCGTGGCACAATTGCTGGAACTAAAACCGGAACACTTTAATATCAGTACAGAAGTCTATGGTATTGGCGGTGGTTTAGAAGATGTGGCCTTTGACCGCAGTAAACTGCTGCATGATCCAAACCTGAAATGCGAATGGGATGCCGATGTAAAACGGATTCTGTTCTATCGGGTCGATGATCAGGTGACCCAGAATATTGATTCTGCCTATTGTGCCTATACCATTACCTCGGTGACGGATCCAACTGTTCAGTCGAGTGGTTTGCTTGAAGCAAAATTCATGAACATCAAACCGATTGCCAAAGCCGACCGCTACACCATTGAATATGGTTCGGATTTGAAAATTAATGTCAATCCGCTGGAAAATGACAGTGATGATGGCGATGGACCTGTCAATACACTGCTGTCTGGACAAAATAAACCGGCCTTTTATACCGATAGCAATGGACTTGAATTGCCAATCCGTTTAACCAATTTAACCAATGTGCTTTCAAGTGTACTGGTCACGGCAGACCGGAGTGGTCCATGTCCAGGGGATTATGAGCGTGAAACTTGTTATGGCGGAAACCTGCAGATTCAGGTGCGTAACAGCTATAGCCCGTTTGATTATGAGCTGAAATACAGGGTATTTGATGCTGAACAGGAGCTGTCTAATGAGGCGACCATCAGCCTGATCAATACCGCGAAAAACAGCAATACTGAAGGAAGCGGTGGTGGAAGTCTAGGGCTTGCTGGATTATTTGGTTTATTGGGCATGGCGGTATATCGTGTACGCCGTCAGTTTAAGTCCTAAATCATGAATTCAGTGAGTGTAAAAAAGCCTCTTTCAAGAGGCTTTTTTATGGACCAGCATTGGGTTGATGCTTGGCTTAACCGCTTAGTATTCCGTCGGCGTGATATATTTATTGATATATTCTTCACGAATCAGTACGCGTTCTTCAGGCGTGGCCTTCTGCATTCTTTGGCCCAGTTCCTTGCGTTCCTGGGTACTCATTTTTTGCCAGGTTTCACGCATTTTCTGCTTTTCTGCATCGGGTAGCTGAATAAACCAGTCCATACGCTGTTGCAAAGAAGCACTTTTATCGGACGGCAGTTCTTTTAAATTCTGATAACGCTTGATTAAGGCCAATTGTTCTTCATCTGAGAGGGTTTCCCAGCTTTCAACAATTTTTGTGTCTGCATCTTTGGAGAAAATCCAGAAACGCTCAAAGCCAGCAAAGCTGGTTTGCAAAAAGCCCAGCGCACAGAAGGCGAATGCTAAACGTTTAGCTGCCATGTTGAACTTTATCCTCACCCAGCACCAATAACATTTCTAGATCTTCCATCATTTGTGGTGAAAGTTTTGGCGTAGCCACCACCTGATTTTGCGGTTGTGCGGTCATTTCTACCGAATTTGGTAAAATGACGAACCCTGCAATGGCAGCCGCAAGTGCAAAACCGGACATTTTCCACAGGCCATAGCGTGATGTCTGCTTATCCTGAATCTGATCCAGAACATGATTCATCACCACAGCTTTGTCTTTGTGGTGGTGGGCGAGTCCATCAAGTTTGGAAGTCACTTGTTTTAAGAAATCATCTTGTTTCATTCTGATGATCCTCCCAGATATGGATTCATATGTGCCAGAGTCTGGCGTAAAGCCTGAATAGCACGATGATAATGGGTTTTTACACTGCCTTCAGAACAATTCATAATCTGGGCAGTGGTCTGAGTATCGAACCCTTCCCAGGCCCGCAGCATAAACGCTTGTTGCTGACGCACCGGAAGTTTGGCGATTGCCTCCTGAATTTCTTCAGCAGTCATGGCTTGGTCCAAAAACTCAGCAGGATTGAGTGCACGTTCATCGACCAGATCATTTTGTTCGACATCATCGTCATCCAGGCTGACTTTGCGGAAAAATGAAAAGGGTTGTGCACGACGGGCTTCTTTACGTCGCCAGTCCTGTAATTTGTTATTTAAAATGGTGTAGAACAGCGGATACCACTCATCTGTGCTTTTATCGGCATAGGATTTGTGCAGGGAAATAAAGGCTTCCTGAACCAGATCCATCGCGATGCCATGCTGTCCCTGAGTGGCACTTTCCATCATCACTAAGGCGCGCCCGGTGACCTCGTGCATAAAAGTTTTCAGGCGTTGTACAGCCGTACTCTTCAGAGTACTCAAACTTTCAGGTTGAGACTTTTTGGGTGCTAAATCCATAGAGATGGAAAATCCTGTCATTGGATACCCACCATTATTTTTAACTTCATGGCACTATTAACGTTAAAAATAATGGTTCGGTTGACATTACAAGTTATTATTTTTCTAGTGTAATCTATTTTTTTAATAGGGCCAGCCTATTTAATATAAATTAACGTATTAGAGTCGTTGACGTACCATTTCAAAGAAACAGACTGAACCGGCAATCGCGACATTTAAAGATTCCTGTCCGCCCGGTTGTGGAATGGTAACGGCTTCGGCATGTGCTAGTGCGTAATCCGATACACCTTGACCTTCATTACCGAGAATCCATACGCATGGCTGGCTTAAGTCTTTGGCATACAGGCTGGTGGAACGGTGTGAGCTGGTGACATAGACCGGAATTTTAAACTGTTCCAGAATCTCCTCGAGCTGGATATTTTCAAAGGTCTGCAAAGAAAAATGCGCACCCATCCCGGCACGTAATACCCGTGGTGACCATAATGAGGCGGAGCCTTTGGTGCAGACAATTTGCTGGATGCCGGCTGCAGCAGCCGAGCGTAGCAGGGTGCCGACATTGCCCGGGTCCTGGACATTTTCCAAGATTAAGGTATCGGCCTGATAGTCAAGCGCCTGACTGGAACTTGGCAAATCGACAATAGCCAGACAGGCAAGGGTGGTGCCCAAGGTACTTAAATCTTTATATAAAGACTCGCCAATTACAAACACCGTACCCTGATACTGGTCCAGAATATCGTTCAGATCAGGATGTTTCAGGGCATTTTCGGTGGTGAAAATCGCGTTAATTTTCCGGTTTTGTTCTAACCATGCCAGACAAAGGTGCGAACCTTCAAGCACAGTCTGACCTTGTTTTTTACGGTAGCTGTTTTGTTCAATCAAGCCACGTAGGTGCTTAATTTTAGGATTATCTTTCGATTCGAGAAATAAGATAGGCATGGAGAACATCCACACCTGTGAGCACAGACCCACAGGTGTTAATCAGAAAAAATTAAGCGTGGTAGCCAGTAACAAGATCAACTTCGTTTTTAGAACCAATGATCACTGGTACACGTTGATGCAGATCGGTCGGTTCAATTTCCAGAATACGTACACGACCTGTTGTCGACGCACCACCGGCTTGTTCCATGAGCATACTCATCGGGTTGGCTTCATACATTAAACGTAAACGGCCAGCTTTTTTCGGGTCTTTCAGATCGTATGGATACATGAAAATCCCGCTACGGCATAGAATACGGTGGATATCACCCACCATACAGGCCACCCAGCGCATGTTAAAGTCTTTTTCACGCGGACCGGTTTTACCTGCTAGCAGTTCATCAATATAACGTTGAACGGGTGCTTCCCAATGACGCTGGTTAGAGGCATTAATTGCATATTCTTTGGTATCCGCTGCCACCTGGATATTTTCCGAAGTCAGCAGGAATTCCTGAGCTTCCGGGTCGAAGGTAAAGAATACTACACCTGCACCGACGGTTAAGGCCATCATGGTTGATGGGCCATACAGTACATAACCGGCAGCAACTTGGTGAACACCGGCCTGCATGAAATCAGCTGCTTGGGTCACTGCATTTTTTGCCGGAAGAATCGAGAAAATGGTGCCGACACACATATTGATGTCGATGTTGCTTGAACCATCTAGCGGATCGAACAGCACTAAATATTGGCCATTTTCCTGTGCCGGAGTGAATTCATCCAGTTCTTCTGAGGCTAAACCGCCGACATTAGGATGTTTCTGTAAAGCATCAATCAGGTAATCATTGGAAATGACATCGAGTTTCTTTTGCTCTTCGCCTTGCACGTTCTCATTTTGTGCACTGCCCAGAACCCCAGCCAAGGCGCCTTTTTGTAAAGCCTGATCAATGGTTTTGCAGGTGTTGGCAATGGTCTCAATCACCTGTGCAAGTTCAGGGGTTAAATTTCCGCTTTGTTGTTGTAGAAATTGGGACAGGGTGCGATAAGACATAATAGGAAAACTCCGAATAAGAATCGATCGGGCATGATCAAAAAAACTTTGTCCGATATTTTAGATGAGAACAGCTTAAAAGAAAAATTAAACTCAACTATTTGACGTGATTTTGCCCTTGCAAGTCTGCTAGAAAGTGCTATGTTGATGTGAAGGAACAGAATCAACCAGTATATAGGAGCACACATATGACAACGTTAAAGTTTGATGCGACTCCAACCCCAAGCGAAGGCATTAGTTTAGATGAAATTAGCGCCGACAAGGTTAAAGAGGCCTGGAAGGGGTATGAAGCAAAACCAGAGTACAAGAAATTTAACAAGCACGACATGATTGAGTCGATGCAACCCGCCAAAGATGAAGAAGATGCACAGGCAAATGCACCTTAAATAGAATTTGGCTCAGCTCTTGTGTTTGAGTATTAAAAAAGCGCCCGATGGAGCGCTTTTTTATATTGAGCAACTCTGCTCAATGATGCCATCTTAACGCAGTAAAGGTGGTACCGCTTCGTAGTTGATTTCAACACGGCGGTTTTCTTTCCAGGCACTTTCATCATGACCTGGGTTAACCGGCATTTCTTTACCATAGCTGACCGGTTCCAATTGACCCGGATTCACGCCTGTGGTGACCAGGAAGCTTTCGACTGCTTTGGCACGACGCTCACCAAGGGCCATGTTGTATTCACGGGTACCACGTTCATCGGTATGACCTGTAAGCGCGACTTTCGAGTTGGCATTGGCCATCAGGAATTGTGCATGTGCCTGTAGGGTTTGCAGGTCTTCATTCGACAGTTCGCTGCTGTCATAGTCAAAGTGCACCACACGTTTTGCCAAGAATGCTTTATTGGCTTCAGTTACACCTTTGGCAGATGCACCGGCCAGGTTTTGTGCATTCAAGGCTGCATCATCACTTAAGCCTTGTGTATTGACCGTGGTTGAAGAGGTCGGTGTTTGTCCTGCTTGAACATCGGTTGCAGGCTTACGGTTGGCACAGCCAGTCATCACCAGCGCTGAGGCCAGTACAGGCAATACAAATAATTTTACTGCGTTCATTTTCATCTCCATGAAACTTGGTTGTTCAGTTGCTCTTATTTTGGTGCCCAAGCCGGTTCACGTACTTCACCTTGTTCACTTGGCAAATTCATACGGAAACGACCATCTAAAGACATAATGGACAGCAGGCCACGCGCACCTTCACGGGTTGCATAGACCACCATCTGTCCATTTGGTGAGAAGCTTGGAGATTCATCCAGGCTGGTTGGGGTGAGGATATTGGTAATGCCGGTATTAATGTCCTGAATCGCAACTTTATAATTGCTGCCACTTGGACGATGAACCAGCGCCAGTTTTTTACCATCGGCACTTAAAGTACCACGCGCATTAAATGCGCCGCGGAAGGTCAGACGTTTGCTGCTGCCCGTGTTCAGGTCATAGCGATAGATTTGCACTGAGCCGCCACGATCTGAAGTAAAAATAAACGATTTACCATCGGGTGCGTAGCGTGCTTCTGTATCAATGGCGCTGTCATTGGTCATGCGCTTGAGTTGACGCGTGCCCAGATCCATCTCGTAAATTTCCGGATTGCCGTGCATTGAAGCAGTAAACAGCATGCGTGAACCATCTGGAGAGAAGCTTGGTGCGCCATTTAAGCCACGGAAGCTGGCCAGTTTTTCACGTGAACCGGTAGATAAATCCTGAACATAAATCGCAGGGCGTTTGGTTTCAAAGGACACGTAGGCAATTTTCTTGGCATCTGGCGTCCAGGCCGGCGACAAGATTGGATCGCGTGAAGTCAGAATGGTTCTTGGCTGTTCACCATCGGTGTCGGCAATTTGCAGGGTATAGCGCTGCTCCGGAGTGGCCGGATTCCGCAAGACATAGGCAATACGACCACTGAAATCGCCTTTAATACCGGTCAGTGCTTCATAGATGGTGTCACTGATCATGTGCGCAGCCTGACGGGTACGTGAAGCCGGTACAGTCAGTAATTCGTTTAATAAATACTGCTGCTTTTGCACATCATACAGCTGATAGTGAATTTCAAAGCCACCATCTGCAGTTGGCTTGCTGGTACCAGTCACTACATAAGGTACACCGGCGGCCTGCCAAGCGGCGGCATTCGGACTATTATTTGCTGCACTTGCCGGCAAGTTTTTCGATGAGCTGGTGAATTTACCGGAACGGTTCAGGTCATTTTCAACAATCGGGTAAATGCTTTGATCATTACTAAACGGAATGATGGCAATTTTTGGGGCTTCTGCAGGTGCTTTGGCAATTTCCAGATGCAGCTGGGCATGGGTTTGAGAGACCATTATTGGACCCAAGGCGGTAAAAATTGCCAAGCAAAGTAGATGTTTAGGCTTCATTTCCATCATTCGCTATTTACTCAAAACATAATTCTTGTTGATGTGATTGTTCTACATAATGCCATGCTTATTTGAGATTTAAAGCAGAGAATTATGACCAAACTGTTATAACACTGTGAAAAGTGAATAAAATTTTGTCGCTTGTTGTGCAGTGTAACTGAAAAATAACAGGCCATCCCGGCTTTTGACAGGATGGTGAGTCAGCTTATTTGGCAGTAAAGCTTGAGGTGAAACTGCGTGCTTCACGGCGTGCATCTGGGTCCGAAGGCATTGGATAGGGTGCAGCGGCACGTACCGCGGCCTCGACACTGGCTTTCATGTCCGGATCACTGGAGTTCACAATCACCGAGGCTACCGAACCGCTGTCGGTCAGCGTAACCCGTGCCGTGGCAGTTTTGCCAGAAGAGCCGACCGGAATATCCCAGGCCCGACGGATCTTGTTTTCAAAATCGCGTTTGGCTGTAGAGGCAATCCGTTTGGCTTCAGCTTTCTTTTGTGCCGCTTCTTCAGCCGCCTGTTTGGCCGCCGAAGCTTTGGCTTCTGCTTCAGCGCGGGCTTTGGCCTCTGCATCCGCTTTTGCTTTCGCTGCTGCATCGGCTTTGGCTTTTTCAGCTGCTTCTGCTTTGGCCTTATTCGCAGCCTCGGCTTTGCGTTTGGCTTCAGCATCGGCTTTGCGTTTCGCCTCTGCATCTGCCTTCGCCTTGGCTGCCGCATCCGCCTTGGCCTTATCTGCCGCTTCGGCTTTACGTTTGGCTTCCGCTTCCGCCTTACGACGTGCATCAAGTTTGGCTTTTTCTGCTGCTTCTGCCTTACGCAGGGCTTCAGCTTCGCTGCGGCGTTTGGCTTCTGCCTCGGCTTTGGCCTGTGCAGTGGCCTTGGCTTTTTCAGCGGCTTGGGCTTTACGTTCAGCTTCAGCCTTGGCGCGCTGGGCCTGTTGTGCCTGTAATTTTTCTGCTTCCGCTTGTGCACGTGCTTCCAGGCGTTTTTGCTGTTCGGCCTGTTGCTGTGCTGCGGTATTGCTGGCCTGAGCTTTGGCTGGTTCTGGTTGCGGCAGAGGTGGCGGTGCGACCGGAATTACCGGGGCATCTTCAACCGGAGTCGCGGTTTGCTGAATCTCGGCTTCCACATTTTCATGTGCAGTTTCAGCAAACTCGGTTTCTTCACGGGTAACAGGGGGTAAATCTTCCGGTTTAATCAGCACGGTCCGAATCTGTTTGGGTGGTTCCGGTGGCTGGCTCATGCCCAGATAAAGTAAACCCACCACGGCAATGACATGCACGCCAATGGTAAATCCCAGAGCGAGTGCATTGTGCTTAAAAGGTGGCTTTTTAAAATCTTTCATAGCTTATTGTACAGATTCGGTGAGTAAGCCAACTTGTTCAAGCCCCGCCTCTTGCAAGCTTGCCATTAATGCAATGACATCGCCATAGGGACGCGTATTGTGTCCACGAATCACCACATTTAATTTTTTATTTTCAGCAGAAGCAGTCGTTTGTGCTTCTGTTAAAATTTCGGTGAGCTGAGCTAAAGTCAGTGGCTCTGCCTTATATTGTTTGTATTCAAGATAATAATGACCATCTTTGTCTAAAGTGACCCTGGCTGGCGCATCTTTGGATTCAATCGGATTGCCATTGGCCTGCGGCAAATCGACATTGATACCGCTGGTAATCATTGGGGCAGTGACCATAAAAATGACCAGCAGCACCAACATCACGTCGATGTAAGGCACTACGTTCATATCACTTTTTAAGGGCTTTTTAATACGCTCGAAGCGTCCGGAACGTTGAATGGCCATTAGTCATGTTCCCGTGCTGAACCCAAAGACTGACGTTGTAATAAGGCCACCATCTCTTCAGCAAACAAGGCACGGTCTGAATAGAGGCTTTCACCTTTGGCGGTGTAATGGTTAAAGGCCAGGACTGCTGGAATTGCGGCAAATAAACCAATTGCGGTGGCAATTAGCGCTTCGGCAATCCCCGGTGCAACGGTAGCCAGTGTTACCTGATCGACATCGGCCAGGCCAATAAAGGCATTCATAATGCCCCACACGGTTCCAAATAAACCAATATACGGTGCCACAGAGCCAATGCTGGCCAGCGCGCCTAAGCCTTGTTCCAGTTGGCCCTGGTCACGGCTTAAACCGACACGTAAAATACGCTCGGTGCCTTCCAGACTTTGTGCAGTCGGGGCGTGACGTTTTTTCAGTTTGAGAAATTCACCCAGACCCTGGTAGAAAATATCTTCCAGGCCAGTGCGTTTGGAATTGAGTTGGGCATTGTTATATAGCGTATTTAATTCAGCACCAGACCAGAAGATTTTCTGGAAATGATCATCATCGGCCTGGGCTTTTTTATAACTGAGATGTAACTTGGCGATCAGATACCAACTATACAAGGAGGCCAGTAACAGCACCAACATGACCAGTTGTACCACAGGGCTTGCCTGCAAAATAAGATCAGAGACTTGTAGAGATGATTCTAATTGTGTTGCCATAGTTACGTAGTGCCATAAGTTTTTAGTCTTGGTCCTGTCCTAGCTCTTTTAGAATCAGGCCACGAATTTCATCCGGAAGGCGACGTGGACGCATTTCAGAACTTAAACATGCCAATTCCACCTCACCAGAAGCAAGCATGATTTCACCACGATAAATATTTTGTTGCAATACAAATGACGTTGCTTTACACGAAACAACACTTGCTGTAACAGTAATCAGATCATCCATTAAGATTGGACGCATATATTTGACATTAATTTTATGCACGACAAAATTATAGTCGTTTTGATGCCAATAATGATCGACGCCGGAAGCACGCAGCCATTCGGTCCGGGTGCGCTCCATGAAACGAATATGATTGGCATGGTATACAATCCCGCCTGCATCGGTGTCTTCCATATAGATACGAATTTGAAATTCAAATTTATTCGCCATGATACTGTTCCATTACAATTTTCAGTTTTGGTCTGGAAGGGCCGTACAGAACTGGATTGAAGTTGTCTGAGGTTCTGTCAAATGCCCGACTGGGTTGGCTTTGCAGTTTAGCATAATGACTTTTTGCTCCTATGGCACAAGGTGTCAAATCCAGTGGCAAAGGTATAAAGAATGTAGAGCCGAGATTGGATATTTATCGTTCGGTACAGGTTGAATTAGGTGAATTGACACGTGATTTATGCCTTTTTTTGCCATGCCGCCTGTGCTTGGTCATTGGCAATTTTGATAGCACTGTTGCCAGTGCGGTTTTAGGCACTGTTGCCAGTGCGGTTTTAGGCACTGTCCGGATGATCGAGGTACAGCCGTTCCACCGCATAATCACGTAGATGCAAGGCAAAATAGCTGCTGATCACGAAAGTTCGCTCAAACTGCTGCGGCTGTTTATTGGCAAAATATTGTCGTAGCTGGAGTAAGCCATACCAGATCATACTAAGAAAGAATGCCGCCACAGATAAGACAATTCCTACAGCGTCTTGCAGCAGATAACTACCAATTCCGCCCAGCACGGCCAGTAACGTCAGAATCAGGGCAAGCTTCTGTTTCGGTTTTACTGAAGTGGATGGTTGGGTATAGGTTTCAATAAAGGGTTTAAGTTCTTCGGAAAAATACAGGCTAATCCAGTGGATGGCGCATAGCTGATCAAAATGGATGACGTCGATAGACCAGTGCCCATGCCGATGCAGGTCGATCTGTTCAATGCCAGCTCGATCTGCATCAATGATTTTGCCGCGTTCATTTTTAAAATCGAAGCTCAGCCAGTGACTGAGATCGCCTTGCAAAAGCTGGTTCAGATAGTTCAGTTCAGATTCACTGAAAAACTGGAATGGTTTGCTATAAGGTAGGGGCCGGATTGGCTGCAATTGCTCTATCAGCTCATCAAAATGCCGCTGAAGGTGTTGAATTAGTTGTTGTTCGGTCATCATTATTGTTGTTCGAGTATGTATTCAAGTTGTTATTTATCAAAGACCTTCATCATCTCATAAGCAATGAAGGTCAGGCATTGCTGTTATTTCGGTTCCGGCGGGGTCATGCCAAACTGCAAATAAGCCATATTGGTGGCAATCCGGCCACGTGCAGTACGCATCACATAACCTTGCTGAATCAGATAAGGCTCAATCACATCTTCCAAGGTGCCTGAATCTTCCGCCATGGCTGCGGCCAGTGCTTCAACCCCGGCAGGTCCGCCATCAAAACGTTCCAGTAACATCGACAGATAGCGACGATCCAGGGTGTCTAGGCCATCTTTATCGACATTGAGCATATCCAGAGCGCGCTGGGCCATTGCATGGGTGACTTCGCCGGTGCCTTTGACCTGGGCATAGTCACGTACCCGGCGCAACAAGCGGTTGGCAATACGCGGTGTGCCGCGGGAACGGCGGGCAATTTCTGCCGCGCCTTCTTCGGTCATCGGGACATCCATTAAACTGGCAGAACGTTTTACGATATGGGTCAGATCTTCCACCGAGTAGAATTCTAAACGCTGCACAATCCCGAAACGGTCACGCAGCGGCGAAGTGAGCAGACCGGCCCGCGTGGTGGCGGCGACCAGAGTAAATGCCGGCAAGTCCAGTTTGATCGAACGCGCTGCCGGGCCTTCACCAATCATGATGTCCAGCTGGTAATCTTCCATCGCCGGATAGAGGATTTCTTCAATCACTGGTGACAGGCGATGAATTTCATCAATAAACAGTACATCGCCTTCTTCAAGGTTGGTCAGCATGGCTGCCAAGTCACCGGCACGTTCAAGCACAGGCCCCGAAGTCGATTTCAGGTTGCCGCCCATTTCACGGGCAATGATATTGGCTAGGGTAGTTTTACCTAAGCCCGGTGGGCCGAAAATCAGGGTATGATCGAGGGCTTCGCCGCGGCCGCGCGCTGCACCAATAAAGATTTCCATTTGTTCACGCACCACCGGTTGACCGATGTAGTCATCGAGGGAGGTGGGGCGGATGGCGCGATCAATTTGATCTTCGGGTTTTTCAGAACCACTGATAAGACGGTCTTGCATATATTATGTAAACTTCAGGTAAATACAGTTTAATGGGGCAGACGTCAAAAGCGCTTTTTGACGGATGTTCCAAGAAAATTAAATTTCGGGAATAACCTGCGGTTGGCCTTACCTTGCGAAATATATTTCTCATTCGGCAAAAGTAAGCAAAACCATCGTCATTCGCAAAACTCGTCAAAAGATGATTCGTCTCGACTATATCGCAGAAAGATTTTTGTGCAAATACTTCCTGCCCCAAACAGTTGCGAATGACATTTTCGCGTATCTCATGCTGGCCTTGAGGCAAGATAGAGTTTTCTATTTGTTCATCGACTTTAATGCTGCCCGGATAATGTCGCTGGCTTCGGTGAAGTCGCCTTTGGCAGCATTCACCAGTTTTTGTGCTTCCTGTGGTTTGTAACCCAGTGACTGTAACGCAGCTTCGGCTTCGGCCACGGCAGAGTTCCCCATAAACTGGATTTGTGCGCTGCTGGTGTTGCTTGGTGTATTGCCGGCAGCCATCGCTTTAAAGCGGTCGCGCAGTTCAATCATCAGTCGTTCAGCGGTTTTTTTGCCGACACCCGGTACTTTGACCAGGGTGTTAATATCTTCATGTTCAACCGTGTGAATCAGCATGTCGACGCTTAAAGTCGATAGAATGCCGAGTGCCATTTTTGGACCAACACCGTTGACCTTGAGCAGGGTGCGGAAAATGGTTTTTTCCTGCGCATCAAGAAAACCATATAGCAGTTGAGCATCTTCACGGACTGCTAAATGGGTCCATAAGGTGACTTTCTGGCCTTTTTGTAATTGGCAAAATGTAGACAGCGGTGTATCGACTTCATAGCCCACACCATTGACATTTAATAAGACCGTAGGGGCTTCGAGGGCAAACACCTCACCAATCAGACATCCAATCATTCAGTTTATTCACTTCTATTCGGTTAAATTTTTCAGTTCCGAGCCTGTCGTCTGCATCTTGAAGTCATCCACTTTTCTGTGATGCTCTGCGATATACAGCCGATGGGCCGGGGTGTTGCACAAGCAATGTCAGCACGCGCAAAAGTATAAAGCAGTTTTGGAGGTTCTCCCAAAACGGCAGGCTGTACTTAAAAGAATCCGGCTTTATTGCCTTGTAATTCCTGCGCCAGGTTATACGCCTGATGATCCGAGAATTTTGAGATAATATCCAGCACCTGCATGATATTGTCATAGTGATCTGGACCAAAATGGGCACCGGAACGCTGCAAAATCGCCATCAGCCGCTGCTCTTTAAAGCTTAAGGTTTTATGCGGTGTGGTCAGCGGAATAAAGGCATCCAGAATACTTTGCAGGCTCTGATGGGCAATAATTTCCAGACCGGCTTTTTGCGGATGTTCAAAAATTTTATCACGCGCCAGTTCTTTGGCCCGGTTAATGCCAATTTCAATATCGGCCGAGCAATATTGCAGTAAGGTCCCTTTCAGCTGGCCCGAAAGAATTTGGTCATGCTGCTTGGCAAAGGCACTGGTGACTTCATCGACCAGACGTTTCATGACCCGGCCACGTAGCGCGGCAATTTTCTGCTGCCAGGTGGTACTGTCCAAAGACAGTTCTTCCGGCATGCCATAATCGCCAATCAGGTTCAGGAAAATCGGCTCGACTTCATCATAGCTGAGCATGTTCAGGATGATGCCATCTTCCAGATCAATCAGCGCATAGCAGATGTCATCTGCGGCTTCGAGTAAATAGGTCAGCGGATGGCGGCAATAACGATAAGGTCCGATTTCAATCAGGCCGAGCTGTTCGGCAATCTGTTTCAGAATGTCTTTTTCTGCCTGATAGCAGCCGAATTTGGCGCGCTGACTGGCTGGACGATTGCCCTGCGAGGCCATGGTTTTCGACAGCCACGGATATTTTAAATAGGCACCCAAGGTGGCATAGGTCAGACGCATACCACCATCATGCGGATGATAGTCAATTTTGGTCAGCAGGCGCAGGCCTTGGGCATTACCTTCAAACTGGCGTACATCGGCTTCCTGTTCCGGACTTAGGTCCTTTAAAAAGTCGGTATGTGAGGCATCATCAAACCATTCACGAATGGCATATTCACCGGCATGACCAAAAGGCGGATTGCCAATATCATGCGCCAGACAGGCAGCCTGAATAATCGCGCCGACATCGGCCGGGGTAATCCACGGAGGCAGTTGATCCTTGATTTTTTCTGCTGCCAGCATCCCCAGTGAACGGCCAATACAGGACACTTCCAGCGAATGGGTCAGGCGGGTATGAATACCATCATGTTGGGTAAGCGGATGGACCTGGGTTTTGCGGTTCAGCTGCCGGAAACTCTGCGAGAAAATAATACGGTCATAATCTTTATGAAACGGGCTACGCGCCTGTTCAGTACTTTGCTTTTTACTACCAATCCGAACTGTCGAAAGCAGTTCTAACCAACGCATCTGTGTCATTTATCATTATTCACTTTTTACCTGAACACATCATGCCAAAAACCGGCGCAAAAATATATTGCCTTGCGACATAAGTTGCCGTGTAAATCGGCTTGAGCCTTAATTTACATTCATCGGTCGAAAATGTTCCTCAATCAAAATCAGCCAATTGAATCAAAACTGCATCCAGTGGGCTTTGTTGCACAAACCTATCTGTAAAGGCTTTTTCAGCGATATAATTTTCAAATGAAGAAGCCTACACACAAAATCTACCGTACAACCAATTGGCCCGCATATAACCGAGCACTCATGAGTCGCGGAAATATTGCCATTTGGTTTGATCCTGCTACGCAATGGTATGCTCCATCAAAAGGCAAACAAGGGCGAAATCAAACCTACTCCGACGCAGCTATCCAATGCTGCTTAATGATTAAATCCTTATTCCGTCTATCTTTACGTATGGTCACTGGCTTTGTGCAAAGTCTGATTAAACTTTGTGGATGAGCAGCCCCGAATATCAGTGATATTCGTACAGTACGCTTTGTAGAAGACAAAAGCATATTGATATTGCAATCAGCTACCAAAAAAGTAGCGATGGGCTGCATCTACTCATAGACTCTACAGGCATGAAGTTTCTGGGTGAGGGCGAATGGAAACGCAAGAAACATGGACCTGAATATCGTCGCCAATGGCGTAAATTACATATTGGTATAGATGCTAAAACCCTGCAAATACGTGCTATTCAGCTCACAACCAATAATGTCAGTGATTCACAGGTGCTTGGTGATTTACTCGATCAGATTCCACAAGATGAGCAGATTGACTCTGTTTATACCGATGGAGCTTATGATACCAAGCAATGCCGTCAGGTCATTGCAGATCGGCAAGCGCATGCAGTGATTCCACCTAGAAAAAATGCGAAACCATGGAAAGATACAAAGAGTAGCTCGCTAGAGCGAAATGAATTACTTCGAGCAATTAAACGTTTAGGTAGGATACTATGGAAAAAATGGTCAGGCTATCATCGCCGCAGTTTGGTGGAAACCAAGATGCATTGCATCAAATTATTAGGCGATAAATTAATGGCAAGAAGCTTTCCTAGTCAGGTGAATGAGATTCATGCACGTGTAGCAGTCCTCAACAGATTTACGGAATTAGGTCGACCACTTACCCAAGTTACGCCTTAAATTTGGCTCAATTAGGGGCGCTTTGCATTTCAAATCTTTGTGCAACAAAGCCTTTTAAGATATTAAACTTTAGACAATATGCTATGATCAATTTTAATCAAGGAATAAGATTTTTAATACAATGACTGCACATCCACATTGCAAATACAATTTAAATTTTACTTTGGTTTTAAAAACCAAAGATAATAAATCCTTTTTTAATGAAGCTATGCTTAGTCGTGTCAAAGAAATCATTCAGAGATTATCTTCTGAAAATGATATTGAACTAACCGGATTTGATGGTCACGAAAACCATATCAAGTTGAACTTATTAATGCACCCAAACCTAACTCCTAGCAAATTTATAAATTCCTTAAAGACTGTCACAAGTCGATATTTACGCAAAGAATTTCCTATTCAGCAAAGTCAGTTCTATTACAAGGAAAGGGTGATTTGGGATCGGGGATACTGCTTGGTAACTTCCGGCGATTTTGGCCAGACCATTGATGCTTATCTAGCTAATGAAATTTGACATCCTCACCCACCTGAAAGGAGGGTGATTCCTACTGCTAGACGCTTATGCCCATTCGGTATTTTTATACTGCTGCTTTTGTTGGGTGGTTAAAAACTTGGATATGATTTTCAATTACACCATAAATCTTAGCACGTAACAGAATTTCATTTGCCCAATTCCTGTGTGTAGCCGGTTCTAACATTGAACCATTACTTTTAAATACACTTTTAGCTTCTGCATCAACAATCATATGAGCTTCATAATAGTCAATTGAACTAACTTTATATGCTTCATGGATTATTTTGATTTGTGTAGGGTGGATTGCTGTCTTTGTGGTTAGGCCATTTGCCTTATCCAATGCCAACTCTTGTTGAAGTAGATGCACATTTGAATAATGTTCAAAGACTGGTGAACTCAATTGAAAGCCTTTTGGTACAAATTGCCCAACCAGTTTCGGGATCAGAGAACCTAGTGGAGTATCGTAAATTGTACATTCACGGGGTCGGCGTAGATTGATGCTTGAAAGTAGGTCATTGCCACCGATCCGCAGACACAGGACATTTTCATTGAAGTCAGAAAGCAGAGCATTTTTTACTTCTGAAACATAGCCTGAATCAAAGTATTCGCCAGTTTCCAAAGTCAACATGACGTTGCTTTGTGTAGTCGTACAGGCTTGCCACTCTCTTAATGATTCCAAAGTGAATTTTGGAACCACATAACCATTGAAACAATGGTGCAGTCCTAATTCAGCAATTTCTTTGGCCGAAGATATGTTACGTGGACGGATAAAAACAGCAGGGCCATTTGATTGACCACCCATTTCGATTCCTTTCAATAATTTTTTTAAATTATTGAATGCTTTTCGGTAATCATCTTCTTTAACTGAATCCTCAAGACAAACCACAACAGATTTTAAATCAGGATATTTCACTCCTTGAGTAACATCCCAAAGCTGATCATGAGTAGCAGGCACATACATTGTTGCACCTAATTCCAAGGCATTTTTCAAAGTTTTCATTATTATTTTCCTTTTACACTCTTGATCAAAGTAATGGCCTGATAAGGACCAATTTTGTCACCAAGAACATCAACTGGAACATTATGCTGTTCAGCAAAATGTAGGATTAATTGCACATTCTGATCTGTGGTATTGCGAACTAAAATCCGTTCCGGAACTCGGCGCAGAACAGCTCTTGTGGCTTCTGCAATACTTGGTTTTATATGGTTAATATTCTCAATACCGTATGTATCACTTACCCATTTGATAGTGTCTTGGCACACTTTATACTGATTTTTTCTAATTGCTTCAGACCAATCTGCCACCTCATTAGTGGGATTTTCTTTCATGATGCCAAGGATATGTTCTACAAATTCAACTGAAATGTCATGTTCTACCAAGTCATCATAGATAATGCATTTATGCCAAAGCTTTGTATTCAGATATTCAGATTTGGCTTGATCTTCCGGCACATCCTCTAAAAGAATACTGCGTGAAGTCAAACCTGAAATAACAGAACCAAGAATGCCTGATGGGATCAACCAGTCCTCACAGCTTGCGCTTAACCATGAACAGCCACCAAGATCAGCTAAAGTAACCAGTCGTGGTATATCCCAACCCTTATCGAATAGCTCAGGATAATTACTTAAAGTTGCTGTCAGTTCTTTGCAAATAGCACCTTTTCCAGTCCATCCATCCACGAATACGATGCTTTCAGCTCCATGTTCCTTGATGATGGCAGTTAATGCACTATGGTCAATACCGCGATCTCGGATGATGCTAATACCATAGTGAAAGCAAGGTTGAAACTGGCTAATGTGATGCTTCAATAGAACACCCACTGGTACACCCGCGCGAACCAAGCTAACTAGAATGATTGGCTGATTTTTGAAGCGTTGCATCAACGAATTGCCGATCATCTGAATATCATTAGCCATACGTGCCGCGCCAATTTTGAGCGCCTGATGATAATGTTTGAAGTGTTCATCAGAAGGTTTTTTTTCTGCACTAATCATTTGAGAATAATGTGCTTTACCTGATTGAATTAGACGTTCTTTTTCATGCACATCAATAGGTTCAATCTTGTCCACGTTAAGCAGAAACACGATATCTTCGGGACGATAAGAACCATGAAAACCAATAGTTTTAAGCTGACTATTCATATTAAACATTCCCATAGAAGCCACGTACTGCGTAATCTGATTGAAGGGATAAATCAGTAAATTTGTGCAATTGGCTGTTTTTCGGCATACCAAACCAGTCACAGCAAGTTAGGAAATGAAAGTCTGATAAGCTGTCACCAAGTCCTAAAACAACACGCTCGTTATGTGGGTCCATCTTGGAAAGGTAAAACTCAACTGCATTTTTCTTTGATATTGCATTCGGAATGATGGCTAAGTTGTTACCATTAGTATGAATATAAAAATTTTCTTTAATCTCTACTGGTAGCTTTTTTACCAAGTCAGTTAGAAACAAACCCTGTTCAGGCTCATTTTGTTTGGCCACGGTATAAATTTTTAATGAATTTTCTTCAACGGCCCATGTCCGGATAGGACCTAAATCTTTGGCTAGGTCTTGTAGTAGGTCGGGGAGATCACTCATCATTGAATTGAGTGATTCAATATGACTCTTTTGTATTTCAAACCATTCCAAGTCGATCTCTTTATTAGCATTAAGTATAGTGCCGCCATGTGAGCAGACAGCCCCAAAATTGAAGTCAATCTTGACGCGGCTTAATGCTTCGATTGAACGTGCAGTTACCGGAACCAAGTCGGCACTATGACTAAGCCATTCAACCATTGCTTCTTGTTTTGAAGTCATAAATGACAATGGGGCCTGATTTTTATCAACTGTAGCCACCTTAAAGTGTGGTTCAGGTTTGATCCGGCGGTGTGTTTGGAACAATGTGTCATCCAAATCAATTAAAACGATAGGCTTATTCATACGATACAACTTCCAAATTTTTAATTTCTGAGAATAAGGTGGGATCAACACTGTCTTTAGGTGTTTCGACAATTAAAAGAACGCGATCAAAGTCTTTGTCTTTTACGTTATATGCGTAATTTACAATGCCTAAGCCATAATTGTCCTGAAATGAACAAATGGACTTAATAGCCTTGCCTTGCATGATCGGAGAACGTGTTGTTGAGCTGAAATAAACATCATGTCCATCTTGCTCAAGTTTTTCAGCTAACAAAAAAGGTAGCCATAAAAATTCACCCGATCCAAGAACTAAAACTTTTTCACCTTGCTGAATAGGTTTGAATACCGGCATAGGGTGGTGATCCAAATAACTTGGTTCGCGGCCCCATGTTGCCGGTGCAATAATTTCATGACTTCCTTGTTCGGTAGTCGCAACATTCGGCATTTTTGGTGTGAATTCAGTGTTATTGGAATCCCACGACCAATTACCATGTAATAAAGCCACTGTTTCTACAGGGATTCCCATAAAGGTGTTTTCTAAATTACCATCATTCCAATTCACCAAACTGACAAGAACAATTCGTTCTACATTTTGAAGATCGGATTTAATCAAACTTTGAATCAGGTTTTTAAATGTCTTACCTGTAGAAATCTCGTCATCGACCAGCACCAGTGTTTTGGTGGACTTAATATGAGACTGGATTGCTTCATTTTTGGAGCCATAGATCAGCTGATCTTGAGCGTGACTATGTTCTTCTAGGAATTCGCTTAATAAAGGTAAGTGCTTTGCCGGATGACGGGTAGTAGTCATAAAGACAGCGTTCAACCCGTACTCCTTCTTTAATTCACGATACACACCAGCTCCCAAACAAACTGCTGTTTCGGCCATGCCTACTACAGTCATTGGTGTAGGTAGATTAACTGGAATCATTGAAGCAAGAGACTTATAGGATTCTGTCATTTGTGAAGGCTTAACAGGAATGTGTTTGCCTAGCACTTTAGATACGAATAAAAAGGCGCGTTTTGGATTAATACGTTCCGCAAAATCCAATAGAGAATCTAATTCCCAATGCTGATGCTGCTGTGTAACCGAGACAGTAAGCAATCCTCGGCTAAGTTCAACATGGCGCTCCATATATAGTCTCCACGGTACTTTTAAGGGCCTTTTATTTTCAAAAAATGCTTCTGATTACCACATTTCTATTATTGAAAATATTTTTTTAAATTAACTATTTATTATGTATATAATAAACTTTACGAAATTATTCTATTACGAATGGCAATTGGTGTCAAAGATATATTACTTTTCATTACAGTGATTTAACGTAACTTTAAGGAATTGGTGTTTTTTAAAAAAAGTTAAATTTTTAGTTTACAGTGGTGGAAATCATTGGTAGCTTAATAATGCAAGGCTTATAGAAACTTTTATTTTATAAAATAATATTGTTTCGATAACATTAAAGATTTATTTAACAATACGCAGCTTGATATATAAAGGCTGTAATAAAAAAGAGGTTCGTATGGCATTAACACTATCTAAAGGTGGCAACCTTTCTCTGACCAAAACAGACCCTACACTGGAACAAGTCTTAGTAGGTTTGGGGTGGGATACTCGCGCAACTGATGGTGCAGATTTTGACTTGGATGCTTCTGCATTCTTGATTGGCCCAAATGATAAAGTTCGCGGCGAACATGACTTTATTTTCTATAACCAACAGCGTTCAGCATGTGGTTCTGTAGAACATACTGGTGATAACCGTACCGGTGAAGGTGATGGTGATGATGAATCAATCAAAATTAATCTTTCTAAAATCCCTGCCGATGTTCAAAAAGTTATTATTACAGTAACGATCCATGAAGCTGAATCTCGCCGTCAAAACTTCGGTCAGGTTCAAAATGCTTTTGTTCGTATTGTTAACGAAAAAAATCAAAATGAAATCGTACGTTTCGATTTGAACGAAGATTACTCAATTGAAACAGCAATGATCTTTGCTGAAATCTACCGTCACAACAACGAATGGAAATTCCGCGCTGTAGGTCAGGGTTATGCAGGCGGCTTACGCGCTATGTGTAATCAGTACGGTATCAATATCTAATACTGAGCTACTAAAACTATGAAGCATTTCCGTTTTTCAATAATTTTTACAGTGATATGTCTAGCGATATCTGCATATTGGGGTTATACCCATGGCGTTAATGCGGGTATTTCGACAATGCTTAAAACATTGGCTATCACTGCAATTCTCGCTGTAATGGAAGTTTCGCTTTCTTTTGATAATGCTGTTGTAAATGCTTCTGTTCTCCGAAATTGGGATCATTTTTGGCGAACTATCTTCTTAACTGTGGGTATTCTCATTGCCGTTTTTGGTATGCGACTCGTATTCCCGCTTTTAATTGTAGGCGTTACAGCTGACATGGGCATGATCGAAGTGGCTAAATTGGCCCTGAATGATCCAGCTGCCTATTCTGCGAAACTTATGGCTCACCATGCTGAGATTGCTGCTTTCGGCGGTGCATTCTTACTATTGGTGTTCCTAAACTTCTTATTCGATGACGAAAAAGATACTCACTGGTTCCACTGGTTAGAGAATAAATTGACAGACTTGGCAAGCGTTCCAGCTATGTCTGTTTTCCTAACATTAATCGCGATCCTTGTAATGGCTGCGGCTGTTCCTGATCAAAGTCGTTTAATCGTTGTAATGGCTGGTATTTGGGGCATCGTGGTTTATGTGGGTGTTCAAGTCATCGGTCACTTGCTTGAAGGGAAAGATGATGAAGATGAAGAAGAATCAGAATCTACTCCATCTAACACTAAAAGCAATATTGTAAAAGCGGGTATTGGTGGCTTTCTGTACTTGGAAGTGCTAGATGCTTCATTCAGTTTCGATGGTGTTATCGGTGCTTTTGCAATCACAAGTGATGTTGTAATCATTATGCTCGGTCTAGCGATCGGAGCAATGTTTGTACGATCTATGACGATTTACCTTGTAGAGAAAGGCACATTAGAAGCTTATATCTACTTGGAACATGGCGCTCACTATGCAATTGGCGCTCTTGCTCTAATCATGCTTGCTAGTGGTACAGGTGTGCATGTACCTGAACTGGTAACTGGCTTGATTGGTATTGTACTCATCGTGTGGGCGGTTATGTCGTCTATCGCATACAGTAAACGTAATGCTGAGTTAAGTTAAGCTCAGATAATTAAACCTAAAAGGAAATATAAAAATGGCTATTTCATTATCTAAAGGCGGTAATGTAAACCTTTCTAAAAGTGCACCAACTATGACTCTAGTTGATCTAGGTTTAGGTTGGAATCCTCGCGCTACTGATGGTAAAGCGTTTGATCTTGATGCTGTCGCATTCCTTGTGGATGCAAACGGTAAAGTAACTCAAGACAAAGACTTTATCTTCTACAACAACGTAACTGATGCAAGCGGTTCAGTTACGCATAACGGTGACAACCGTACTGGTGATGGTGATGGTGATGATGAAGTGATCTCTGTAGATATCACTAAAGTGCCAGCAAACATTGAAAAAGTGATCTTTGCTGTAACGATCCATGAAGGTCAGCAAAATGGTCAAAACTTTGGTCAGGTTGATAAAGCGTATATCCGCGTAATCAACAAAAATAACAATGATGAAGAACTTGCACGTTTTGACTTGTCAGAAGATGGCAGCGTTGAAACTGCAATGATCTTCGGTGAATTATACCGTCACAACGGCGAGTGGAAATTTAAAGCTGTAGGTCAAGGTTTTGCCGGCGGTCTTGGTCCATTGGCTCAAAACTATGGTGTAAGTGTTTAATCACTTCATTTGCTAAAAGGCTTCGGTCTTTTAGCACTCACCAAAGATTGTGGTAAATTTTTGCTGAGTGTTAAAAAACCAAAATAATGATTTATAAGGGGGTCGGGTTTCACTATGAATTTACAAGCGGGTCAAAAAACAACTTTAGCAAGCCTGATGGGATCGGCTATGCAATTTGAGGTACGGGTGACATTCTCAGCCCCGTTTGAAATTGATGTCACCATCTTTGGTCTAAACAGTCAGGATAAGCTCTATTCTGATGATTACATGGTTTATTTTAATCAACCAGTTTCCCCTAATAGTGCAGTAGTGCTTTCTAAAACCGGACAGACTACACGTTTTAAATTCGATCTGACTCGTCATAATCAGCCTGCGGTTGAGAAATATGTGATCTGTGCTGCGGTAGATTCTCCAAATCAAACCATGAAAAATATTAGCAGCGGCAATGTAGAAATTGTGGCGAACAATAGTGTTGTTGCCGTATTTCCTATCATTCCAAGCATGTTTGTTTCAGAAAAAGCGGTAATGTTAGGTCAGGTGTACCGTAAAAATGAATGGCGATTTGGTGCGATTGGGCAGGGCTTTAATGGTGGACTGCCTGCACTTGTTGAGCATTTTGGCGGTGAAGTAGAACCTGAGCCACCAAAAACAACTCCACAGCAGACCCCTGTTCCTACTCCGGTTAAGCCTGCGGCAACACCTAATCCAGTACAAAGCGCTCCATCAAATATTAACTTGTCCAAAATTAAATTGGACAAGAACAATCCAACAATCAGCTTAACCAACAAAGCATCCGGATTCGGGCGTATTGGGATCAATTTAAATTGGAACCAAACCCCTCCAAGTCTTGTAAAAAGCTTTTTCAGCCGAAATCAAGCGGTAGATTTGGATTTGTGCGCTTTAATCAAATTTAAAGATGGTAAAAAGTACGCGATTCAGGCTTTAGGCAAACGCTTTGGTGATTTTGATCGCTACCCTTTTGTATTTCTTGATGGTGACGACCGTGCCGGCTCAGTTTCGCAAGGTGAAAACCTGTATATCAATGGTGATAAATGGGACAACATCGAGCGTGTTCTTGTATTTGCTGCCATTTACGAGGGTGTTGCATCTTGGTCGGATACAGATGGCGTAATTAACATCAAGATTCCAAATCAGCCTGAACTAGAAGTCAGACTTGCCGATAATAGTAATGCCAATCTATGTGCAATCATTGAATTGCATAACCAAGCTGGAACCATCAAGGCAAACCGTGAAGTCCGTTATTTCCACGACATTGGAGATATGGATCGTCACTATGGCTATGGTTTCCGTATCGTAAATGGCTCTAAGAAATAAAAATAAGGACTAGGCAAAATGAGCGATTTTCATATTGTTGGCGAAAATGAGCCTATGCTTTTGGTCAGTATGAAAAAAGGCGAAAAGATTTTTTGTGAATCTGATTCCATGGTGATGATGGAAAGTAATTTGACCATTGATGGTAAGCTACGTGGTGGTTTTTTTCAGTCCATGATGCGCAAATTCACTACTGGCGAATCTTTATTCCAGCAAGAGATCAAAGCTGAAAGAGGTGATGGCGATTGTTTGTTATCACCAAATATTGACGGATGCCTTCAAATTTTAGATGTAGGTCCGCAGCAATATATTTTGTCTGATGAATCTTTTTTGGCAGCGACTGAAAACGTAGAGATCACAGCAAAAGTGCAAACCAATATTGGTGGTGCACTCTTTGGCGGTACAGGCGGTTTTGTAGTAATGCAAACAAAAGGGCATGGCAAAGTTTGTGTGTCCGGTAGCGGCTCATTGATGATCATGGACATTTCCCCTGAGCAGGGTGAAGTAATCATTGATAATGGTCATGTCGTCTGTTGGGACCAGTCACTTGATTACAGCATAAGTATTCCAAATTCAAATAATGGCGGCATTTTGGGCAATGTATTTAATAGCCTGACTAGCGGCGAAATGATGGTGCTCAAATTCCGTGGAAGCGGAAAAGTTGTTATCAATTCACGTAATCGTGGCAACTATATCAAATGGTTGGGTAGTGCATTAGGCGTTACTCGTCAAAACTAAACTTTTCAAAACAAAGGAAACAACAAAATGACTATCAGCTTACAAAAAGGTCAAGGTATTTCTCTGAAAAAAAATGACGGTACTTCACTGACTAAAGTGTTCTTAGGTACTGGATGGGATGTCGCTAAATCGGGTAGTGGCTTCTTTGGTAAATTATTAGGCGGTGGTGACAGTATTGACCTTGATGCGTCAGTAATTATGTTTGATGACAACAAACAATATGTTGATAACGTATATTTCGGTCAATTAAAAAGCCGTGATGGTAGTGTAGTGCATTCAGGTGACAACTTGACCGGTGAAGGTGATGGTGATGATGAAGTAATCAAAGTTGATTTGACTCGCGTACCAGCGAATGTAAGCAGCTTAGTATTCACGATCAGCAGCTTCCGTGGCCAAACATTCAAAAATGTATCAAATGCGTTCTGCCGCTTAGTTGATGCCACAAACAATACTGAAATTGCCAAATACAACCTTTCTCAGCAAGGTGATTATACAGCTTTAATTATTGCTAAAATTTACCGTCATAATGGTGAGTGGAAAATGAAAGCGATTGGTGAAACGTGCCAAGGTCGTACACTGGACCAAATGAAACCTACCATTATTAATTTTATCTAATATTAGGTCTATAAAAAGCTATCTCCGGATAGCTTTTTTATTACCTAAAATAATCCTTTAAATAACCCATTTTTTTGCTTTTAAATTTCCATACGGCTTTGTTGCACAAACCTATCTGTAAAGGCTTTTTCAGCGATATAATTTTCAAATGAAGAAGCCTGCACACAAAATCTACCGCACAACCAATTGGCCCGCATATAACCGAGCTCTCATTAATCGTGGGAATATTGCCATTTGGTTCGATCCAAAAACACAATGGTATGCAGAACCTCAAGGCAAACAAGGTCG